>DATJXW010000138.1:0-24084 GCA_035499895.1 Polyangiaceae bacterium
CACGAGGAGGCGCCGCTTTTGACGCCGCTCCGTTGGCTCGCCGCCGCCGCGGCGGTTCTATGCGTGCTTTTCCTGCCGAGCCTCGCGCACGCGGAGACGCTCGAGGCGCCCTTCGGCGGCAAACCCATCTCGCTCGGTCACGGCCGTGTCGCTTGCGACAAGCCGACGGGCGGGTGGTCCGCCGTCGGCACCGGACTCAGTGTGCAACCGCCCGACAGCGATCAGGCGGTCGGACAGGCCGTCGATCTGCGGGTCGCTTCCGAACGAGCCACCTGCGGCACGGCGAGCGAGACGGTCACGCTCGTGACGCTCGGAGAAGCGCCGAGCCTGGATCCGACCTCGATTACCCTGGACGTCGACGCCGGAACGCTCGAAATGCGCGGGCGTGGCTTGCGCGACCTCGGCGTGAGCTGGCGGGCGCGCTCCGCCTCGGGCGCCGACGTTTGCCGCGATCCGAAGCCGGCCGGAACGCAAAAGCGTTGCGTCTGGTCGCTCGCGCACGACCTCCCCGCCGATCCGAGCGAGCTCGAGCTCTCCTACATCCCGGCCGGCGGTCGCCGTGGCCCGGAGATCACGGCGTTCGACAGCGACGGCAAGCCGATCGACGCGACCCAATTCACGTTGATCCCCGCGCAGGTGCTCGTCTCGCGCCTGATTCCCGCCGACGCCGCCGTGGACCTCTCGACCGGCCTCGGCGAAGTGCCGCTCGCGCACCCGGAAGCGGTCGCCTCCGTGGAATGCACCGGAGCGGCCTGTTCGCTCGCGGGCGGCAAGCTCGTCGTGCGCGGCCAGACGAGCTTCGTGAGCTCCGTCGAGGTCAAGCTCACGCTCGTTCACGGCGTTCTGTTCAAGCACGACGACCACCTCGACCCGAAGGCGACTCTGCGGCTCTCCGTCTTGCACTGCCCGATGTCGTTCGCGGCGGGACCGCCGCTGCGCGGCGTGGATTCGACGCTCACGGTCATGAAGTTCGAGGGGCGCTGCGCCGGCGACGTGGGAGCGCTCCATTTTTTGGAGGGCTCGCGGCCCCTCGACGTGGTGCGCACCGAGAGCGAAACCAGCACGGCCTGGGTGCTCCTGCGTCTCGGGCGTCTCTCGGACAACGACGTCTCGATCACGGCCGTCCGCGGCGGCAGCGCCGAAATTCCCGTCGCCGTCGCGCACTCGCCGACGCGCCCGCCGCCCGACGTCCGCACGGTGCTCGAAATCCCCGGGCTGCCGCGTCTGGCGTTCATTCCGAGCAATCGCGGCGCCGTCGTGCACGTGCCGCCGCCGGGCGACGGCGTGAATCTCGTGCTCTTGCCGATTCAGGGGGTCTACACGACGGAAATGCGCGCGCGGAGCACGCTCGTCGTGGGCGACGCGTTCGCGTCGGGCGTCACGAGCCTGCGCTTCGGCTACCGGAGCACGCGCGTGCCGCCCGCGTTCGCGGACGTCGACCTCGCGGTACTCGAGGATCCGCTCGGACGCCCCATTCACGAGGTCAACATCCCCGCCCCGCTCGCCGGCACGCTCGCCCACCCCGAGCCGCTCGCCGAGGTCACCTGCAGCGACGGACACGGAAAAAACGTGCGACTCGAGCCGGGCGAAACCGAGCACCTGCCGTACTCGGTCCGCGACGGGTGCCGGCTCATCGTGCACCGGGAGCGACTGCTGCCCGAGTACGGCACGCAGAAGCTCTCGCTCGACATCGACGTCTTGCGCGCCGACGGCACCGCGCGCTCCGACGCGCACGCGTCCCAAACGCTGATTTTACGCGCCGGCAACGAGCCGCTCGAAGCTTGGATTCACGGCGTGCAGGCGCCGTTCGATCACGTCGTCGTGCGCCTCTCGCACATCGCCGACGAAACGCACTACACGGCGGCCGACGAAATGCTGACGAGCGAGCCCGCGCTCAAATGGAGCGTCATCATCGGCAGCGGGCACGCGCGCCTCTACGCGGCCCCCACGATTCCGACCGGGCTCTATCGCTTCGGCGACGCCCACCACAGCGGTCTCTTGTCGCTGAACTTCGGCGTGATCTCGCGTCTGACGTGGCTCGACGACGAAGGGCACGAAGGCTTTCTGAACCTCGAGTTCGGCGTGATGGTCATCGGTCTCGCCGGCTCCGAGAGCACGACCGGCCAGAGCCTTTCGCAAGCGGGCGCCGTGGCCGGCCTCGGCATCGGCATCCCCTTCGCCAACCGCTCCTCGATCACGGAGGCCGCGATCAACCTGCACCTCTGGCTCGAGCGCGACCTCGCAACCCCCGCGACGAACGACCGCGGCACGCCGTGGTCGATCATTTTCGGACCCAGCATTTCGATCGGCAACGTCGGCGCGAATCTGTGAGCGCGCGGCTTCGCGGCTGAGGTCAGCTCGGCAGCTCGCGCAAGCGCCGGATACGCTCCGTGACCGGCGGATGCGAGTAGTAGAACTTCGCGTAGAGCGGGTGCGGGTGAAGGTTCGCGAGGTTCTCGCGCGAGAGCTTCGCGAGCGCGCTCGCCAGGGCCGGCGCGCAGGCGGAGAGCTCCACCGCGAAGCGATCGGCTTGCCATTCGTCGTGGCGCGACCACGCCGAGCCGAGCGGCGTGAGCGGGAAGCCGAGCAGCGACCCGACGACGCCGAGCACCACGAGCCGCGCGGCGAACGACGCGTCCGGGAGCCCGACGAGCGCCGGCACGAAGGGCGCGCCCACGACGCGAAACACCACGAAAGCGACACAAAAGCTCAGCACGAAGCCGGCGACGGTGCGCACGAGCACGTGGTGCTTCTTCCAATGCCCGAGCTCGTGCGACAGGACGGCGAGGATTTCGGCGTGCGTCATCTGTTCGAGCAAGGTGTCGAAGAGCACCACGCGCTTGACGCGGCCGAGGCCGGTGAAATACGCGTTCGAGTGCGCGCTGCGTCGCGAGGCGTCCATCTTGCGAACCCGTCCGACGTGAACGCCCGCGCGATCGGCGAGCTCCTTCACCTCGCGTTCGAGCCCCTCGACGCCGAGCGGCTCCATGCGAAAGAACAAGGGCTCGATCACGTAGGGTGAGATGAACGTGACGAGCAGGCTGAAGCCGGCGAAGGCGAGCCAAACCCACAGCCACCAGCTGTCGGCAAAACGTCGCACGAGCCAGAACGCGCCGACGGAAAGCACGAACGCGAACGCCAGCCCGAGCACCAGGCTCTTCGCGAAATCGCCGAAAAAGAGGCCGCGCGACATGCGATTGAAGCCGTGGCGGGCCTCGATCACGAAGCTTCGATAGTAGGAAAAGGGCAGCCCGAGGAGCGACTGCAGGAGCACGAGGCCGAGCATGAAGGCCGTCCCGCGCGCCACGAAGGAATGGCCGAACCGGGCGCTCTGGCGATCATACGCGCCGAGCGGCCCCGCGAAGAGAAACACCACCGTCACCAAACCGGAGACCGCGCGCTCGAGCATGCCGAAGCGCGACCGGTCGACGGTGTACGCTTCGATGCGAGCGAGGCGTTCCGCTTCGACCACGCCGCTGAGCTCGGGCGGCACGCGCCGGCCCTCGCGGCGTTGATGCCGGAGGTTCACGAAGCTCATCGTCAGCGTGGCCGCGAGCACGCAGAGGTAAGCGGCGAGGAACGCGAGCTCCATCGGGGCGTTTTAGCATCGCGGCTCGCGGTCCGCGCGACCACGGCCGTGGAGCGCGCTCACCGCGGCGCCGTCGCGACCGCGCTCGACTCGAGGCCGGACGCGGGCATGACGGCCGGTCGTTGCTCGGATTCGCTCGGCGGCACGCTCGTGCCGTGCGACGCCGGCACCTCCACACCCGAGTTCGGCGCCGGGACCTCGGGCACGAACACGGCGAAAATGCCGATGGTGAGCGCGGCGCCGAGCACCACGCCGAGGATCACGCCGCCCGCGCGCCCGCCGATGCCGCGGAACCGGCGCGGGGCGAGGTCCTCGTCTTCGTCGTCGAAGTAGGCGAACGGAAGCGGCGCGCCGCCCTCCGCGGCGGGGACCGCGGCCGGCACGTCGCGCCGCACCGTCTCCCACTTCACCGTGACCTCGTCCTCGCCGATCCAGTCGAGCAGCATCACGCTCGGTTTCGTGTGCTCGTCGTCGCGCTCGCCGTATCGCCCGAGCACGCGCGGCTCGCTCCTGACTCGCTTGTCGTCCGGTCCGTTCGTCGCCTGGCTACCGTTCACCTGTTCCATTTGCGTCGTGGCCGAACGTAAGAGCATGCGGAATGCCAACCCCACAGGGCCGGGCCAAACGGTCCGGAGCGGACCTGAGGCCGTCTGCTGCGGCGCCGTCGGCGTGCCTCGCGCGCCCGAGCCGTGACGGATTGGTCACGCCGGGGCGGGCTGGTGCTCATTCTTTCTCGAACGCGACGAGCGCGACCCGCTTGGCCGGCTCCCATTCGCGCAGAAAGCCCGCCAAGTCGTTTTCTCGCAGGCCGTGCGCGGGGTCGAACGTGAGCACGCGCTTCCGCACCGGCTCGTAGCCGATGACGACTTCGTAGTGGGCGATACCGCGCCCGGGCCGATACGGCTTGATCATGCCGACGATGACGGGACGGCCCGCGCCGAGCTCGTGTTCGAGATCGGAAACCTCCGCGTTGATGACGAAGGCGTCGAGACCGCGAGCGCGCGCGAATTGCTCGAGCTCGCCGAGCGACGCTCCGCCGTGCTTGGTATCGACCACGTCTTCGATGGCCGCGAGGGAAGTCGGGCGCCGCCAATAGTCCAAGACCGACGCGAGCGCCGCCGCGCCGCAGTCGCTAGCTCCCGTTTGGCGAACCTCGGGCAGCTCGACGCGGATCCAGTTCGGATCGCGGGCGAGCGCGTCGGGCGCGGTGTCGACGGCCGTTCCGCGATAGCAGCCCGCGGCGAGCAACGCGGCGAGCGCCCACGCGTGCACGGGCGACCCGGTGCGACGGCGCGTTCTCAAAGCAGCACGACGAGTAGAACGATCACGAGCACCAGCACGACCGCGGAGCTGCCGATGATCACGACGTCGCCGCCGCCGCGGTACTGCTTCGCCTCGGGCGAGGCGGCCTCGCGCGCCGCATAGCGCGAGCGATCCGCGCGCGTCGCCGGGGTCGCCCTACCGGGCAGCACGTACGTCGGCCCGTCGCGCAGGCTCGGCGAAGATTGTCCGTGAGCGCCTTCGCCTTCCGCGCCGAAGACCGGAGCCGCCAAGAGCAGAAACGAAGCCGCGATGAGAGCGCGTTTGAACATGACGTAACCTCGAGGCCAGCCGGTGCACGCCGCATGCCACCCGTGCGCCGTGGCACTTTCGTCCCGCGTGGTGCGCGAACGCCGCCACGAATGTCGCGCGACGACGGTACGCTTGTTGCGACGGCGGAGAGACTTGGACAGTCGCATCGATAGCCTGCAGCGGCTCTGTGTGACGAAACCGGGCGTGCTGTCGTTGGCGGGCGGGCTGCCCGCGGCCGAGACGTTTCCGGTCTCCGCGCTCGCGCGTGCGCTCGGGGCGGCGGGACGCGACGCGCTCCAATACGACTGGCCCGAAGGGCGCGAGGAGCTGCGCTCGTTCGTCGCGGGACGCCTCAAGCGCCGGGGCGCGAACGTCGAGCCCGACGAGGTGCTCATCACGAGCGGTGCGCAGCAAGCGCTCGACATCGCGGTCGAGCTCGGCTGTCGGCAGGGTGGGGCCGTCCGCGTCCCGAGCGCCTGTTATCCGGGCATCCTCGAGCTCTGCGCCGCGCGGGGCATCGCGCGCGTCGCCGAAGACGCTCCCGCCGACCTCAGCTACACGATGCCGCTCGTCGCGAATCCGACGGGTCTTCCATTGCCGCTCGCCACGCGCGCCGCGCTGCTCGCCGAAGCGGAGCCCGTCATCGAAGACGACGCGTACGCCGAGCTACGCTTCGACGGACGCGTGACACCGCCGCTCCTCGCTCTCGCTCCGGAACGCGTGTTTTACGTCGGGACTTTCTCGAAGACGCTCTGTCCGGGTCTGCGTGTCGGCTGGCTCGTCGCGCCGAAGCGCTACCGCCGCTCGGCGCGCGCGAAGAAGCGCGTCACCGATTTGCAAGCCAACACGCTCGCCCAGCGCGTGCTCGAGGGCTACCTCGCGGGCGAGGATTTCGACGAGCGGCTCGCGTGGCTCCGCGCGTTCTACGCGCGGCGGGCGGAGCGGCTCGTGAGGGCGCTCCGGCGCCACCTGCCGAGCTTCGCGTTTCGCGAGCCGGAAGGCGGATTCTCGGTGTGGGTGACGTCGGAGGAGGCGGGCGACGACGTGGAGCTCCTCGCGACGGCGCTCCGCCACGGCGTGTCCGTAGACCCCGGTCGCGACTTCCGACCCGGCGGCGAATCCGAGCCGATCGCGCTCCGACTCGCCTTCTCCTCCCTCGCGCCCGAGTGCATGAACGACGCCGTACGCCGCCTCGCCCGCGCGTTTCACGCCTTCGTCCGCGCGCGCCGCTCGGGGCCGGGCTGAGGCGCGGATCGCCCCGCTCCGGAAACGAACCGGGCGGGAGACCGCGCGCCGTACGAAACGGCGGCCTTTTCATCTTTGCCCTCCCCGGGTCTTCCAGATTATTCTCTGCGGCTCTGGACAGTGACGTCCTGAGGCGGCGTGGTCGATGAGGGACGAGGCGCGGAAACCGTTACTCGTGGTCGATGCCGGCGGATGCCGAGCGGGCATTCCGCTCGCGTGCGTGCGCGAGACCATGCGCCCGCTCGCGATCACGGCCGTCGCCGGCGCCCCTCATTTCGTCCTGGGGCTCGCGGTCATCCGCGGCGCCTCGGTGCCGGTCGTCGATCTCGGCGCGCTCGTCGGTGCACCGAGCGACCGGCCCCCGTTCGGCCGCTTCGTCACGCTCGCGGTGGACGGCCGCTTCGTCGCGCTCGCCGTGGAGCGCGTGATCGGCGTCTCGGAGCTCGATGTCCAGGCGCTCGAGAGCATGCCGCCGCTCCTGCGCGGCGCGGCGGGCGACGCCGTGAACGCGCTCGCGCTCCTCGACGCGGCGCTGCTCGTCTTGCTCGAAGCCGGCCGGCTGGTGCCGGCCGTGCCGCTCGTCGAGGAGGCGCGAGCATGACCGAGCGCAGGCACGCCGCGGAGCTCGACCGGCTCGAAGCCGTGATGGGCGAACAGCTCGGCTTCGCGTTCGAGCACGACCGGCGTAAGGAGCTCGAGGTCGCCGCGAGCGCCCGCAGCACCGAGCTCGGCCTGAACGGACTCGGCGCTTACCTCGAACGCCTCGAGTCGCCGGCGTTCCGCCGGGAGGAGACCGCGCGCCTGGCCGAAGCGGTGACCGTCACCGAGACGTTCTTCTTCCGCAATCCCGATCAGCTGAGCGCGCTCGTGGAAGCGGTGCTGCCCGAGCGGGCGCGGCGCGGCGGACAGCGTTTGCGCATCCTGTGCGCGGGCTGCGCTTCGGGCGAGGAGCCATACTCACTCGCCATGGCGCTCCGCGAGGGCGTGCCGGATCTCGACTCCTGGAACGTCCAAATCCTCGCCATCGACGTGAACCCGGCCATGCTCGCCAAGGCGAAGCGCGCGACGTTCACGCCGTGGTCGCTGCGCGCGACGCCGGAGCCCCTGCGCGCTCGCTACTTCAAGCGGTCGGGCAACGCGCTCGAGCTCGACCCCGAGGTGACGAAGATGGTCACGTTCCGCGCGCACAACCTCGCTGAACACGATCCGCTCTTTTACCGGGCGCTCGCCTGCGACGCGATTTTCTGCCGCAACGTCATCATGTACTTCACGCCCGAGGTGATGGGGCGCGTGGTCGGACGTTTGACGGAGGCGCTCCTCCCGGGCGGCTTTCTCTTTCTCGGCCACGCCGAGACGCTGCGCGGGCTGTCCCACGATTATCACCTCTGCCACACGCACGAGACCTTCTACTACCAGCGCAAGGAGCCCGGCGTGCCGCAGTCCGTTCGCTTCGCGCCGCAGCACCCCTTGCCTGCCCCGGCAACGGACGAGCTCCCGCCGGTCGTCGCCGAAAATCTGTCGTGGTTCGAGGCGATTCAGCGCGCGACTCACCGCGTGACCGAGCTCACCGCGGGCGACGCGCGGCGGAGCGCGACGACGGCCGAAGGGCCCGCCGCCGCGGACGCGCGGGCGCTCGAGCTCGCGCCCGTCCTCGAGCTCATGCGCCGAGAACGCTTCGCCGAAGCGCGCGCGCTGCTCGACGCGCTGCCCGCGGACGCCGGCAAGCACCCGGACGCGCTCTTGTTCTCGGCCGTGCTCCTCACGAACGACGGCAAGCTCGCGGACGCCGAACGCGCCTGCGAACGCCTGCTCGAGGTCGACGAGCTCCACGCGGGCGCGCACTATTTGAAGGCCCTCTGCCGCGAGCACGCCGGCGACACGCGCGGCGCGCTCGAGCACGACGAAGTCGCCGTGCATCTCGATCCGACGTTCGCCATGCCCCACCTTCACGCCGGGCTCATGGCGCGCCGCGCGGGCGACGCGCTCGTCGCACGCCGCGAGCTCGGCCAGGCGCAGGTGTTGCTCGAGCGCGAAGACACCTCGCGCCTCGTGCTCTTCGGCGGCGGCTTTTCGCGCGACGCGCTCGCAGCGCTCTGCCGCACCGAGCTCGGCAAGCTCGGGGGGCGCGCCTGATGGCGGTGGTCTCGGCCGACGCGCTGCGCAGCGAGTTCGACGGGGTCTTCGCGCTGCCGGTGCGCGAGCGCTCCGAGAAGCTCATCGACCTCCTCATGATCCGCGTGGCGGGACAATCCTACGCGCTCCGCGTCGACGAGATGAGCGGCGTCGGCGCCGGTCGTCGCGTGACCAAGGTACCGTCACCCGAGCCCGCGTTCGCCGGGCTCGTCGGCATCCGCGGCGCCATTTTCGCCGTCTACGATCTCGGTGTGCTGCTCGGGTTGCCACACCAGGCGAGCGAGCAGCACTGGGTCGCGCTCGCCGCCGGGGACGCGCAGATCGCCCTCTCCTTCGAGGAGCTCGAAGGGCACCTGCGGCTCCCCCCCTCGGAGCTCGGCGCGAACGTGAACGCCGGGTTCTGTGAACACGCCGTCCGCACGGGCAACGAGCTCCGGCCGGTCGTGAGTCTTCCTCGAATCGTCTCGGTGGTGCTGGAGCGGGCCGCGCGGGAGCGGCCGGGAAAGGGCGACAAGCGCGATGGGTAGCTCATGGACTTTCGGACGCCGGCTCGCGGTCGGCTTTGTGCTCGCGGGGCTCACGCTCCTCGTCGTTGCCGTCTTCGGCTACCAAACGGTGGAGCACCTCGTCGAAAACGATCGCTGGGTGACGCACACGACGCTCGTGCGTGAGTCGCTCGCGCACCTGCTCGCCGAGGTGGTCGACGCCGAGACGGGGCAGCGCGGCTTCGTGATCACGGGCCAGGACGAATTCTTGGAGCCGTACACGCGCGCGGTCACGCAGATCGAGCAGAACTACCGCGAGCTTCGCACGCTGACCGCGGACAACCCGCGGCAACAGCAGCGACTCACGCAACTGCAAAAGCTGCTCGACACACGGCAAATCGAGCTCCGCGGGGTGATCGACCTCAGGCGGAGCGGCGGGTTCGAGCCGTCCGGGCGCGAGGTCGCTGCGGGCAGGGGGCTCCACACCATGGAGGCGATCCGCGCGACCGTCGACGAGATGGATCGCGACGAGAGCGAACTCCTCGCGGTCCGGCGCGCGGAAGCCGAGGCGAGCTCGCTCACCGCGCGCACCGTGATCGTCTGGGGCAGCGTGCTCGGCGCGGTGTTCGTCGGCTTCATCGGCTGGCTCATCTCGCGTGCCCTCTCGCGCCAGATCGGTTCCACCGTGCGTCACATCCAGAGCGCCTCGGCCGAGCTGCAATCCGCGGCGAACCAGCAGGTCACGAGCGCCAAGGAACAAGCGACCGCGATGAACGAGATCACGACGACCATCAGCGAGCTCCTCGCGACCGCGAAGCAGATCGCCGAGAGCGCGCGCCGCGTCTCGACCATCGCCGGCGACACGTCGTCGCAGGCGCGCTCGGGCGACCAAACCGTGCAGCGGACGAACGAGTCCATCGGGGCGATTCAACGGCAGGTCGATCTCATCGTGTCGCACATGCTCGACCTCGGCCGCAAATCCCAGCAAATCGGCGGAATCCTCGAGCTCATCAACGAGCTCGCCGAGCAGACGAACATCCTCGCCATCAACGCGACGATCGAGGCCGCCGGCGCGGGCGAAAACGGCAAGCGCTTCGCCGTCGTCGCCGAGGAGATCCGCCGGCTCGCCGATCGCGTCGGCGCGTCCACCAAGGAGATACGCCAGCTCATCGAGGACATCCGTTCGGCGGTGAACAAGACCGTGATGACGACCGAGGGCGGCAACAAGGCCGTCGAAGCGGGCGCGCGTCTCTTCGAGGAGGTGGCCGTGGCATTCGGGCAGATCACGGTCGGCATGAACACGACGACCGAAGCCGCGCGAGAAATCGAGCTCAGCACCAAGCAACAATCGACCGCGGTCGAACAGGTGAACGTCGCGGCGGCCAACGTCGCGCAGGCGAGTCGCGAGACCGAAGCGAGCTCCGCGCAGACGCTGCAGAC
This sequence comes from Polyangiaceae bacterium, assembly GCA_035499895.1. Taxonomy (GTDB): domain Bacteria; phylum Myxococcota_A; class Polyangia; order Polyangiales; family Polyangiaceae; genus PMG-095. Next base: position 10,465 of record DATJXW010000138.1, read on the forward strand.
GGCCGGCGAGCTCGCGAAGCTCTCGCGCGCGCTCCTGCAGATCGTGCAGGCGCAAGCCGACGCGTGAGTGAGACCCGCACGTGGCGACCGACCCGTATCGCTATTTTCGCGTCGAAGCCCGTGAGCTCGTCGAGGGACTCGCCCAGGGCGTTCTCGAGCTCGAAAAGGGCTCGACCGACGCCGGGGTCGGCCCCCGGCTCTTCCGGCTCGCGCACACCTTGAAAGGCGCGGCGCGCGTCGTGCGCCGCACCGGGCTCGCCGAGCTCGCGCACGCGGTCGAGGAGCTGCTCGCGCGGGGACGTGATCAGAGCCGCCCGTCGAGCCGAGAGGAAATCCTGGAACTCCTCGGGCTCGTCGATCGCATGAGCGCCGAATTGAAGGCGCTCGACGCGCCCCCGGCCGCGACGGCGCCCACCGCGCCGCAGGCCGCGCCGGTCGAGGACGCGTTCCAGACCGTGCGCATCGAGATCGAAGAGATGGACACGGTGCTCCGCGCCGTCATGGAGACCGGCGTGCAGCTCTCGTCGCTCGCGCGCGAAATCACGCGCGTGCGCCAGCTCGCGCTCGTGTCCGCCGCGCTCTCGAACCGCCTCGGACTGCGCGCGGGCACGGGCTCCGCCAATGCGCGTGACCAGGCCCTGGCCGAAGAGCTCCGGAGCGGGCTCGAGCGGTCGGCCCAGGGTCTCGAGACGAGCATGGAGCGCGTCACCCAGGAGCTCGCGGACGTCCGCGAGGGCACCGATCGGCTTCGACTCGTGCCGGCCGAGGCGCTCTTCCCCTCGCTCCAGCGCGCGGTGCGCGACGCCGCGGAAGCCCTCGAGAAACAGGCCGAGCTCACGATCACGGGCGGGGGCCTGCGCCTCGACGCGCACGTGCTCACGCCGCTCCGGGCCGCGCTGCTCCATCTCGTCCGCAATGCGGTGGCGCACGGCATCGAGTCTCCCGCCGAGCGACGAGCCCTCGGCAAGGCGCCGCGTGGCACGGTCGCGCTGCGCGTCGAGCGGCGCGACCAGCGCGTGGTGTTCACGTGCAGCGACGACGGCCGTGGCGTCGATGTGCGAGCCGTGCGGCGCGAGCTCGCGGCGCGCGGCCTCGCCGACGCCGCCGAGCTCGCGAAGCTCTCGGACGACGCCGTGCTCGAACGCCTGCTCGGCGCCGGCATCTCGACGACCGCGAGCGTGACGCCCATCGCCGGACGCGGCGTGGGGCTCGACGTCGTCCGCGAAACCGCGCAGCGCCTCTCCGGCGACGTGCGCGTCCGCTCCGAGCCGGGGCGCGGGACGGCGATCGAGCTCGCCGTGCCGGTGTCGCTCGCGGCCGTACGCGCGCTCGTCGTCGAAGCCGGCGCCACGACGGCGGCCATCGCGCTCGACGACGTGCGCGAGACGCTGCGGCTCGAAGCCGGCGCCATCGGCCGCACGCCGGAGGGCGACGTCGTCTCGCTCGGCGGGAAAATTCTGCCGTTTTTGCCGCTCGGCCGCGCGCTGCGGCAACCCGGTGGCTTCGAACGCGCGACGGCGCGCTCCGCGGTCGTCGTGGCGGTCGGGGAGCGCACGGCGGTCGTCGGGGTCGATCGGCTGCTCGGGACGTTCGAGGTCGTCGTGCGGCCGCTGCCGCGCGGCGCGCTGGCGGACCCGGTCGTCGCCGGCGCGGCGCTCGACGCCGAGGGCAACCCGAGGCTCGTGCTCGACACCGGCGGGCTGCTCACCGCGGCCGGCATGCCCGCCGCGACGAACGTGGAGCCGCTCGCGCCGAATCGCCTGCCGATCCTCGTCATCGACGACTCGCTCACGACGCGCATGCTCGAGCAGAGCATCCTCGAGTCCGCGGGCTATGCGGTCGAAGTCGCGGTCTCCGCCGAACAAGGCCTCGAAAAAGCGCGCCAAAAGCCGTACGGCCTCTTCATCGTCGACGTCGAGATGCCGGGGATGAACGGCTTCGAGTTCGTCGGGACGACACGCGCCGACCCCGAGCTCCGCCGCGTGCCGGCGATACTGGTCTCGTCGCGCGACGCGCCCGAGGACCTGAAGAAGGGCGAGGACGCCGGCGCGAGCGCCTACGTCGTGAAGGGTGAATTCGACCAAAATCTGCTACTTTCCCACATTCGGAGGCTATTCGGGTGACCCGGGGTAAGACGCGCGTGCTCGTCGTGGAGGATTCACTCACGGTGCGCCAGCGCTTGCTCGAGGTCCTCGCGAGCGACCCGACGGTCGAGGTCGTCGGCGAAGCGGCTGACGGACGCGCGGCCATCGAGCTTTGCGGACGGCTGCGTCCCGACGTCGTCACGCTCGACATGATGTTGCCGGTGATGACGGGACTCGCGGCGACCGAGTACATCATGGCGCACTTTCCGACGCCGATCCTCGTCGTGTCCGCCTCCTTCAACCGCGGCGAGGTGTTCAAGACGTACGACGCGCTGGCGGCGGGCGCCGTCGACGTGATCGAGAAGCCGCGCGGCGACGAAGCGCCCGGCGCGTGGGAGCAGCAGTTTCTGAGCGCGGTGCGCATCGTGTCGCGCGTTCGGGTGATCACGCATCCGCGCGCGCGCCTGAGCGGCTTCAGCGAGTACGCGCGTCCCCTCGTGCCGGCGTCGAGCACGCCGCCCGCGAGCCCGGGCTTGCGACTCGCCCTCATCGGCGTGTCGACGGGCGGACCGAGCGCCCTGGTTCAGGTCTTGCGCGCGCTGCCCGCGGATTTTCCTGCCCCGGTGCTGATCGTGATGCACCTCGCCGCCGCGTTCGCGGCAGCGTTTGCCGATTGGCTCGGCGGGCAAATCGGCCGGCGCGTCGCCTACGCGGCGGACGGCGAGACGCTCGAGGCGTGCCGCGGCCAGATCCGCCTCGCGCCGCCGGATCGGCACCTCGTCGTGCGCTCGGGTCGCCTCGCGCTCACGCACGACCCCGAGCGTCATTCGTGCCGGCCGTCGGTCGACGTGCTGTTCGAGTCGGTCGCGCGCGACCAAGCCGCTTCGACCGTCGCGTGCCTGCTCACCGGCATGGGTCGCGACGGCGCGCTCGGCTTGCTCGAGCTCCGGCGCGGCGGCGCCGTGACGATCGGGCAAGACGAAGCGAGCTCGGTGGTGTACGGGATGCCGCGTGAAGCGGCCCTGATCGGCGCGGTCGAGCACGTCAGACCGCTCGGCGAAGTGGGGCCGCTCCTCGTCGAGCTCTTCCGCGCGCGAGGTCACACCGCATGAGCGAGACGGTCCTCGTCGTCGACGACAGCCTCACCGTGCGCATGGATCTCACGGAGTCGCTCAGGGCGGCGGGGCTCGAAACGGTGCCGTGCGCGAGCGCGGCGGAGGCGCGCAAGGAGCTCGCGACCCGCGCGATCGCCGTCGTCATTCTCGATCTGGTGCTGCCCGACGGCGACGGACTCGACCTCCTGCGCGAGATCCGCGCGAACGGCGCCACCGCGCCGGCCGTCGTCTTGCTCTCGAGCGAGGCCGAAGTGCGGGATCGCATCCGTGGGCTCACGACGGGCGCCGACGAGTACATCGGCAAGCCCTACGACACCGGCTACCTCGTCGCGCGCGTGCACGAGCTCGTGAGCCGCAGTCGCTCGGAGCACGCGGACGGCGCGCCGCTGCTCGTCATCGACGACAGCGCGACGTTCCGCGAAGAACTGAGCGAGGCGCTCCGGACCTCGGGCTTCCGCGTCATCGGCGCCGCGACGGGCGAGGACGGCTTGAAGCTCGCCGCCGCGCAGCGCCCTCGGGCCATCATCGTCGACGGCATCCTGCCGGGCATGGACGGCCCCACGGTGATCCGCCGGCTCCGCCTCGACGCGGCGCTCCGGCGCACCCCGTGCGTGCTCCTCACCGCGACCAAAGAGCTCGATTTCGAGCTGCGCGCCCTCGACGCCGGCGCCGACGCCTTCGTGCACAAGGACGAGGATCTCGACGTGATCCTCGCCAAGGTCCAGGCCGTGCTCCGGGCGTCGCTCGTGCCGTCGCCGGACGAAACCACGAGTCTCCTCGCGCCGAAACGCATCCTCACGGTCGACGACAGCGCGAGCTTTCGCGAGCTCGTGTCGAACGCCTTGCGCAACGAAGGATACGACGTGGTCGCCGCGCGCTCCGGCGAGGAGGCGTTCGAGCTCCTGAGCGTCCAGAGCGTGGACTGCATTCTGCTCGACTTGGTGATGCCGGGGATGGGCGGCAAGGAAACGTGCCGGCGGCTGAAGGAGTCGCCGGCGGTGCGCGACATTCCGGTGGTGCTCCTCAGTGGGGTCGAGGATCGCGCCTCGGTGCTCGAAGGCCTCGCGAACGGCGCCGACGACTTCGTGCAGAAGTCCGCCGAGCTCGAGGTCCTGAAGGCGCGCGTGCGCGCACAGTTACGCCGGCGCCAGTTCGAGGACGAGACCCGGCGCGTGCGCGAACGCATGCTGAAGGGCGAAATCGTCGCGTCCGAAGCGCGCGCCGCCCGCGAGCTCGCCGAAGCGCGCGCCGCTCACGTGGGCGAGCTCGAGCGCAAAAACACCGATCTTGCGGCCGCGTACGCCGCGCTCCAGGCCACCCAAGAAAAGCTCGTGCAATCGGCGAAGATGGCGTCGCTCGGCGCGCTCGTCGCGGGCGTCGCGCACGAGATCAACAATCCGCTCGCTTTCGTGTTGAGCCACCTCGGCACGGTGGAGCAAGGCTTGCGCGAAGTCGAAAAGCGCCTGCCCGAGGGCACCTTCGAGCCCGTCCAGAAACCCTGGCAACGCGCGCTCGAACGGCTCGGGGGCATGCGCATGGGGCTCGAGCGCATGCGCGAGCTCGTGGTGAAGCTCCGTACCTTCTCCCGGCTCGACGAAGGCGAAATCAAGCTCGTGAGCATCCGCGAGTGCGTGGATTCGGTGCTCACGATTCTGGCCCATCGCCTCGGCGGCCGTATCACGACCGAGCTCTCGCTCGGTGAGCCCGACGTGATCGAGTGCATGCCGGGCCTCTTGAACCAGGCGCTGATGAACCTCGTGACGAACGCGATCGACGCCATCGACGGCCCCGGCCGCATCCGCATCCGCAGCGGCGCCGAGGACGGCGCCTACGTGATCGTGGTCGAGGACACGGGGCACGGCATTCCAGAACAGCACCGGAACCGCGTGTTCGAGCCGTTTTTCACCACCAAACCGGTCGGCCAGGGCACCGGGCTCGGCCTTTCGATCACCTACTCGATCGTGAAGAAGCACGGCGGCACGCTCGAGCTCGGCGACGCGCCGGGGGGCGGCACCACGGCCGTGATTCGCCTGCCGCTCACGCTTTCGACGCCGGGCTGAGCTCGACGCGCGACGCGAGCATCTTCACGACGTCGTCGGCCGGCATCGGCCGCGCGATCAAATACCCTTGGGCCTGGTCGCATTTGAGCAGGCGAAGCAGCCGAGCCTGCTCCGGCGTTTCGACGCCCTCGGCGACCACCTTGAGATCGAGCGCGTGACCGAGCGAGATGATGGTCGTGACGATGGAGGTGCTCTGCGGGTCCTCGGTCATGCGGATGACGAACGAGCGATCGACCTTGAGCGAGTCGAGCGGCAACCGGCCGAGCGAGCTCAGGGACGAGTAGCCCGTGCCGAAATCGTCCATCGCGACGGTGAGACCCCGCCGGCGCGCCGCTTCGAGCTTCGCGATGCTGCCGTCGAGATCGTCGACGAACACGCTCTCGGTGATTTCGAGGTCGATGCCGGCGCTCCCGTCCGGGTAGTGCTGGAGCACGCGCTCGAGGTTCGAGAGAAAGTCGTTCGCCGCGAGCTGAAGGCCCGACACGTTCACGGCGATGCGCGGCGGCGTGTGTCCGGCCTCGAGCCACTCGTGGTACTGGAGCGCCGCTCGCTCGAGCACCCAGCGGCCGACCTCGCGAATCAACCCCGTCTCTTCGAGCAGCGGGATGAATTTCCCGGGCGGCACGAGGCCCGTGTCCGGGTCGCGCCAGCGGATCAGCGCCTCGAGACCGACGACCGCGCCCGTCTTCAGATCGACCTTGGGCTGGTAGTGGAGCAAGAACTCGTCGCGCTCGACGGCGCGCCTGAGCTTGGTCTCGAGCGCGAGCTGCTCCGACACGCGCGCGTTCATCACCGGCGCGTAGAACACGTACGGCTGGCCCGTCGCCTTCGACTTCTTGAGCGCCGCCTCGGCGTTCGCGAGCAGCGCCTCGGCCGTGTCTCCGTCGGAAGGGAACAACGCGACGCCGACGCGTGCGGAAGCGAGCACCTCCGTGCCCTCGATCAAGAACGCTTCGCGCAAAGCCTCGAGGATCTCGTTTTCGATGAGCAGGCCGACGAAGGACTCGCTCTCGACCGAAGGCACGAGGACGGCGAACGTGTTGCCGAACAGGCGGGCCACGGTGCCGACGTTGCCCGCCACGTTCCTCAAGCGCTCCGCCACCTCGATGAGCAGCCGGTCACCGCCCTGGCGCCCGAGCGTCTCGTTGATCTGCCGGAAGCGGCCGAGATCGACGATCACGACGCCCACCTTGCGGCCGTCCTTGCGGCTCGCCACGAGCTGCTGGCCCGCTCGGTCGAGGAAAAGATCGCGATTCGGAAGGCCCGTGAGACCGTCGTGATACGCGAGAAACTCGAGCTTCTCGCTCTTGCCGATGTGGTCGAGCGCGAAGGACAGGTTGTCGCTCACCTCGCCGAGGAGCTTCACCTCTTCGCCGTCGAAAAAGTCCGGCTCGGCGCCGAACAGGCAGAAGACGGAGTGGAGCTCGCCCCCGCTGAGCAGCGGGAAGATCGCCGCGCTGCGCAAGCCGTGCGCGAGCATCTGCGTGCGAAAGCGCATGTTCTCCGCCGCGGCGATGTCGTTGACGATCATCGGCCGGCGCATCTCGATCATCTGCTCGAAGAGCGGCGTGCGCTGCGGACCCTGCGCGGCTTGCGCGGCCGCCACTTCTTGGATGATCGGCACGCCCTCGGGCGCGCTCGCGATGACCGTCGCATGCCCCGTCTCGCGCTCGAGCCGCGCGACGCCCGCGTGCGCGAGGTCGCCCGCCGCGACCGCGATCCGGCACGCTTCGGCCAGCAAATCGTCGCGACTCCGCGCGCGCACGATGGCCGCGTTGATGCCGCTGATCAACGAATACACGTTCGTCAGCCGCGCGATGCGCGCCTCGTGCTGGCGCCGGAGCGTCACGTCACGCGAGATGCCGACGAGCCCCACGATGGCGCCGCTCGGCGCGCGGATCGGCGCCTTGCTCTCCGAGTACCAGTGGACCACGCCGTTTTTCGGCTGCGGGCGCGTGACCTCGAGGACGGGGAGTCCTTGCTCGACGAGCCGTCGCTCTTCGAGCTCGCCCGCAGCGACCTCGGGATCGTCGGCCAAGACCTCGCTCAGCCGCTTCCCCACGAGCGCGCGCTGTTCGGTGTTCAAGCGCTCGAGGACGGGGGCGTTCGCGCGCAAAAAGCGCAGCTCGGCGTCCTTGAAGTAGATGCCGTCGGGCGTGTTGTCCATCAGGTCGCGCAGCAGCCGTCGCTCGGAGGCGAGCTCTTGCGCGAGCCGAAAGTGTTCGGCGGCGCGCTGGACCTTGAGCCTGAAATCCTCCGGTTCCCAAGGCTTTGCGACGTACGCGAAGATGCGGCCCTCGTTCACGGCCCGCACCACCGCGGCCAGATCCGCGAAGCCCGTCACGAGCATGCGCGCGGCGTCCGAGCGTCCGTCGAGCCGCGCGAGAAACTCGTCGCCCGTCATGCGCGGCATGCGCTGATCGGTGACGACCACCGCGATGTCCGCTTCGTTCTCGACGAGCTTGAGCGCGCGCTCGCCGGAGTCGGCTTTGAGCACGGTGAATTCGTCACTCAACAGATCCTCGAGCGCCACGAGCACTTGAGGCTCGTCATCGACCAAGAGCACGCGCTCTTTCGCCAACCCGCTGATCGCACTCACGTACCGAGCATCCTCTCGACCCCTCCGCCACGTGCACCCTCGTTACGCATGATCCGAGTCGACTAAACTACGTTCCATCGCAGCAGGGTCAAGCCCCCTCCCCTCATGGATGCCGTACAGGAGAGTCGATTTGTAGTCGTATGGCGCGCGCACAAAAACCTACACGTTTCGTCACCGGTGCGAAACGCCACGAAGCGCCGGTGCGAATGCTTGACAGCACTCGGACTCGCTCAGCATGATCAACGCAAATCGAAGACGCCGGTAGAGCCGGCGAGCGCGTCCGTGCGAGGGTATAGGTAACGAGCCAAGGGCCGCTCATAAGTCTGGATTCGCATGCCGGGAAGGACGGCGCGAACCGGCACGGCAAGCCGAAATGACCGCGTAACAATCGGGATGCTTCCGTCAGGGGCAGGGCAAGCGTGAATCTGATCAAAAACTCCGTGTTGCTCGTCGACGACGAGCCGCAAGTGCTCGTCGCGCTCGAGGATCTGCTGAGCGACGAATTTACGGTCTTCAAGGCTCAATCACCGCACGCGGCGCTCGATTTGGTGGAGCACGAACCCGGCATCGCCGTGGTCCTCACCGATCAGCGGATGCCGGGGATGACGGGCGACGAGCTCCTCACCCGCGTGCACGAAGCGAGCAACGCGACGCGCATGCTCGTGACGGGCTTCGCCGACCTCGGTGCCGTGATCCGCGCCGTGAACGAGGGCCGCATCTTCGCGTACGTGACGAAACCTTGGAATCCCGATGAATTGCAGATCATGGTGCGCAAGGCGGCCGAGCACTACCGCCTCGCGCAAGAGCTCGTACAAGAGCGGACGCTGCTCCACGATCTCATGGACAACGTGCCGGACGGCATCTACTTCAAGGATCGCCAGCTCCGTTTCCTGCGCACCAATCGCGCGTTCGCCCGCAGCCTGAGCGGCAGCTCGACGGAAAGCCTCGTGGGCAAGCGGCTCGTCGACGTGCTCGGCCTTTCGACCGACGCGACGAGCGCCGAAGCCGAGGATCGCCGTGTCATGAGCGAGGGCTTGCCCGCGCAGGACGTGCTGCACGAGTTTCAACAAAACGGCTCGACGCGCTGGATTTCGGAAACCAAGGCGCCCATCCGCACCCCGGCGGGCGAAACGATCGGCCTCGTCGGCATCGCCCGCGACGTGACCGAGCGCGTTCAGACCGAGGCGGCGCTCCGTCGCGCCGAAGAGCAGCTCTTGCAGTCGCAGAAGATGGAAGCCATCGGGCAGCTCGCGGGCGGGGTGGCGCACGACTTCAACAACGTGCTCTCCGTCATCCTCGGCTACGGCGAAATCCTGCTCGAAGAGCTGCCGAAGGACGATCCGAAGCACGGCGACATTTCGGTGATGGTCGGCGCCGCGCAACGGGCGGCCGCGCTCACGCGCCAGCTTCTCGCCTTCAGCCGGCGGCGCGTGGTCCAGCCCGACATCGTCGATGTGAACACCATCGTCTGGGGCGTGGACAAGATGCTCCGCCGGATCATCGGCGAGGACATCGACCTCAGGACGACGCTCGCGTCGAGCCCGGCGACCGTGCGCGCCGATCCGAGCCAGCTCGAGCAGATCATCCTGAATTTGACCGTGAACGCGCGCGACGCGATGCCGAAAGGCGGCACCATCCAGATCGAGACCGCGACGGTCGAGCTCGACGAGCGCTACGCCGCGGGTCACGTCGGCGTGATTCCCGGAACGTACGTGCTCCTGCGCGCGACCGACAACGGAACGGGCATGGACGCCGCGACGCAGAAGCGCGTGTTCGAGCCGTTTTTCACGACCAAAGAGGTGGGGCGCGGCACCGGGCTCGGACTTTCGACCGTGTACGGCATCGTGCAGCAGTGCCGCGGGCACATCGTGCTCGTGAGCGAGCTCGGCAAGGGCACGACGTTCTCGATCTATCTCCCCCAAGCCGAGGAGCCGGCGGTGGAGCCGCAGATTCGTCGCCCCCAGACGCGCCCGCCGGCGGGTTCCGGCACGCTGCTCGTGGTCGAGGACGACGACGAAGTGCGCCAGGTCACGGTGCGCATGCTGCGCGACCAGGGCTACAAGGTGATCGACACCGGCAACGCCGAGAGCGCGCGCTCGCTCGCGCTCGAGCACCGCGCCGGCATCGACGTGTTGCTGGTCGACATCGTGATGCCGAAAGTCAGCGGCGCGGTGCTGGCCGAAGAGCTCACGGAGATCGTGCCGGGCCTGCGCGTGCTCTACATGTCCGGATATGCCGGCGCGCTGGTCGATCGGGAGATCACCCTCTCGTCGAGCTCGGATTACATCGAGAAGCCGTTCGTCCCGAGTACGCTCGCCAAGAAAATCGCCGAATTGCTCAACGGTTGAGCGCGCGCCGCACGAGCGCGAGGTTCTTCTCGGCTTCCGCCGACGCCGGGTGACGCGCGAGCTCGGCCCGGAGCTCGACCTCGGCCTCCGGCAGCCGCCCTTCCGCCATCAAGATGACGGCGAGATTGTTGTGCGCGACGGGTTCGTCGGGGTCGAGCGCGAGCGCTCGCCGGTACTCGGTCCGCGCGAGCTCCGACTCGCCGCGCAGCTGGTAGGCGACCCCGAGATTTCGATGCGCGAGCGGCGAGCTCGGCGAGCCCTCGACGACGGCCTTCGCGAGCACCAAGCGATCGCGAAAGAGGGCGACGTGCCGCAGCGTCGCCGCGGCGGAGAGCGTCAGCACGAATCCCCCGAGGGCGAGCTTCGAGCGCTCCGGCAAGCGGACCCGGGCGGCGAGCTCGGCGACGGCGAGCGCGAGCGGCACCGCGGGCAAGTAGAGGCGGCTCTCGAGCAAGAGCCGCGCGAGCGCGGGGAGACTCGGCGCGGCGAAGAGGGCGCTCGCGGCGAGCGCGACGCCGAGCACCGTCCGGCGCGCGCCGGACCACCCCCACGCGGCGCCGAACGCCGCGAGCGCGGCGAACCCGAGCGCCACCGGCATGTCGGCCGGCACGGCGAGGACCGGGAGCGCGAGCGGCACCACGAGCTCGCCGAAGCCGCTCAAGAGGCCGCGCAAGCCGTCGATAAAACTGCCGCTCGCCCCGCCGCCGAGCCCGAGCGCCGGGCCGAGCACGAGGCCCCGAACGGCGACGTACAGAGCGGTGACGACACCCCAGACGGCGAGCGGCCAGAGCGCGAAGAGCTCACGCCAGGGGCGTTTGTCGAGGAGGCGGCCTTCGAGCACGAGCACGCACGGGAGCGCGAGCGCCGTCTCCTTGGAGGCGAGAGCGAGACCGAAACAGAGCCCGTGAAGCACGCGCTCGCGCGGGCCGCCGCCTGCGTTCGCGCGGCGGAAAAACAGCCACGCGAGCACGCTGAAGAGGCCGAGCATCAGGTCGTCGCGACCCGGGATCCAGGCGACGGCCCCGGCGAGGGCCGGGTGCGCGACGAAAACGAGCGCCGCGAAGAGCGCCACGGAGGTCGCGTAACCGAAGCTCTCGAAGAGCAGGAGCAGGGCCGCGCCCGTGAGCGCGTGGAGCGCCACGTTCGTCACGTGGAAGCTCGCGGGGTCCCCGTCGCCACGCACCGCGTCGAGCGCGAACGACGCCGACACGAGCGGCCGATAGTACGCGTGGTCGCGCTCGCCGGTCGGGAAGTACGGGTGGGCGAGCGCACCGAGGACGCCGCCCGAAGCCGCCACCGACGCGGGTGTCGGCGCGAGCACGTCGTCGTCGAGGTAACTCAAGCCGAAGCGCGCGCTCGACGCGTGGAAGAGGAGCGCGGCGACCGTCACGGCGACGAGCGCCGGAGCCCGGCGACGCGCGCGCGTGTCTCTGTCGCTTCGCATCGAAAGTCGCTCCTTTTGCCGCGCTTTTGCCGAAGTTACACCCGGAAAGCGCGCGACCGCCAACGGCGCTTGCCTTCGGGAGGCCGCTCTGCCTTGATGGGCGGAGGTGAGTCGGCGGACGGTCCCTAAGTCCCGCGGAGGCGCGAGCAGCACGCGCGCGCTCGGCGACGTGCTCGGTTTTCTGCAGCTCTTGTGGGACGTGGCGCACGAGCTCGAGTCCGTCTCGAAGCGGATGCGCGCGACCGTGGGCGTCACCGGACCGCAACGGCTCGTGGTCCGCCTCGTCGCGCACTACGGGCGGCCGTCGCCGGGCGAGCTCGCCGAAGCGCTCCGCGTGCATCCGAGCTCGCTCACGGGCGTCCTCCGCCGGCTCGAACGCTCGGGGCTCGTGCGCCGTACGCGTGATCCCGAAGACGGGCGGCGCGCCATCGTCACGCTGACGCCCAAGGGTCAGCGCCTGAACGATCGGCACTCGGGCACGGCCGAATCCGCCGTGCGACGCGCCTTGAAGTCGATGCCCGCGCGCGACGTCGCCGCGACCCGTGGCGTGCTCCGCCGCGTCGCCGACGAGCTCGCCCTCGAGAGCGAGGCCGGCGGCTCGTCCGCGGTTTGACGGGCGCGCGCTCGCGGCCTTACGTCGGCCCCGGAAATGCCCCGAAAACGGCGTCCGCGAGCGCCTGGACGCGAATGCGCATCTCCGCCTCGGGCGGCATCGCCTGCACGCCGGCGTAAAGCTCGGGCGCGCGCTCGAGAAATTCGGCGACGGGCGGCCTGAGCTGCACGTCGTAGCGCTTGAGCTCGAGCAGGTTCCCGATGTTCTGGTCGTCGGTGAAGCGGCGATAAATTTCGCGCTTCGCCTCGAGGTACGCTTCCGCCATCGGCCGCGTGGGCCAAATCGAGAACGCGGCCACCCGTCGTTCGCGCGGCAGCGCGGCGGCCGGCAGCGACTCGACCGCCGTGACGCCGAACCAGGTGAGCACCCTGCGAAGCGAGCGATTGTGCGTGAGCGGGACGAGCGGCGGGATCGGAGCGCCGCCCGCGGCGAGCGCCGTCACGACGAACTCGGAGCAGAACATCGCGTGATGATCGTAAAAGTCCCACGCCGAATCGAAGCCGACGTGCTCGCCCATGAGCTCGTGCACCTTCGCGGAAACTCGCGCCCGGTCGACGTTCGCGGGCGGCTCGAAAACCTCGACGTAAAGGTGCAAGGACACGTAGTCGGCGAGCGGCGTCCGGCGGATCCCGCCGAACAGCGAGCCCGCCGGAGCGGTGGCGAGCGTCGGCTTAAACTCCGCCGACATGTCGTAAACGAAGGGTTCCCCGCTCGGGTCGGTGACGATCAACGCGGAGTGGGTGAAGCGAAAGAAGCGATCGGGGGCGAGCGTGAACAGAATGCCGTACGGCCCGGGCGCCTCCGACAGGAGGATTTGCCCCGTCCGGAACGGGAGGCCCTTCGGCGCGTTCGGATCGTCGTAGACGGAGTGCATCGTGTACTCGAGCGTGCGCCCCGTGCAGCCAGCGGCTCCGGCGCCGAGCGCCGCGAGCAGCGCGCGCCGCGACAGGCCCGGACTTCGACCCGCCGCGCTCATCGCCGGCACGCCCCCGTGTCGGAGCCGAAGCGAATCATGTGCGGCGGTGAGGTGCAGCACGAACCCGCGGCGGCGCCCGTCCCGAAGTGATTTTTGCGCGCGGGTTGCGCGCAGAAGCTCGCCTTCACGGCCGTCGGCACCTTGATGCACCCGGTTACGAACAGCGCGCCAGCGACCAGCAAGGAGCGGGCACCGAAGCTCACGGAACGCGTTCCACCGAATACGAGGTGCGCGGGCTGAACAGCCAGAAGATCCCCGACGTGACGAGGAAGGCGCCGCCGACCCCCGCGATCACGAAGCCCGTGTCGCGCGCCCATTCCTTCTTCCCGCTGAGCTCGTTGATGCCGAGAAATGAGCCGCCGATCGCGCCGAACACGAAGC
>DATJXW010000139.1:0-79870 GCA_035499895.1 Polyangiaceae bacterium
GCATGCCCGCGGCTCGCGGGGCCAAGCGGGTCGGACTTTGAATGGCCGGCGACCGTCGCGGGCGGGCTGGTCTTACGTTCAGGTTCGGGCGAAGATCCTCTGCCGAACTTTTCGGGGTCGGCGCGCGGCCTTGTTAGGATCGCGCGCGGACTCGACGAACTCAGCCTCGAGCCCGAGAGAACAGCCATGCCCGCTCGCGCCATCGCCTCCGGAACCGTCAGCTTCGGCCTCGTGTCGATCCCCGTGAAGCTCTACACCGCCGCCTCGAGCGAGCAGGTGAGCTTCAACATGCTGCACAAGAAGTGCGGGGGGCGCGTGAAGCAGCAGTACATCTGCCCGACCGACAACAACGAAGTCGTCGACCGGAAGGACATGGTGAAGGGCTACGAGCACGCCAAGGGGCAATACGTGCTCTTTACCGAAGAGGAGCTCAAGGCCTTCGAGTCGGAACGCTCGAATGCGATCGAGATCACCGAGTTCGTCCCGCTCGCGAGCGTCGACTTCGTCTACGTCGAGAAGAGTTATTACCTCGGCGGCGACAAGGGCGGCGACAAGGCGTACCGGCTCCTGTCCGAAGCGATGACGCACAAGAAGGTGGTCGCGGTCGGACGCTGGGCGGCGCGCGGCAAGGAGCAGCTCGTGCTCGTCCGGCCTTACGAGGACGGCTTGATCCTCCACCAGCTCTACTACGCGAACGAAGTGCGCTCGTTCGCGGAGGTCGACCCGACGGCCAAGGTGACCATCAGCGACAAGGAACGCGAGCTCGCGGAGAAGCTCATCGAGCAGCTCACGAGCGACGCTTTCGAGGCGGCGAAGTACCACGACACCTTCAGCGACAAGGTGCTCGCGGCCGTCGAGCAAAAGGCCGCGGGCCAGGAAATCACGGTCGCGCCCGAAGCGCCCAAGGCTCAAATCATCGACCTGTTCGACGCGCTCAAGCGCACGCTCGCGACCGCGCCGGCTCCGCCGCCGAGCGTGCTCAAGCCGCCGAAGAAGGCGAAGACCGAGGACGAGGAAGCGCCCGCCGAGCCGAAGAAGCGCAAGGCGAAGTGAGCCGCGGGGCGCGCGTCGGGGTGGGCGCGCTCGCGGTCGTCATCCGGAAGTGACGCTCGGCGCGCTCAGAAGTCGGCGGACGCGCTCGTCGTCTGGCCGGGCGTCGCTTTCACCGTGATCGACTGGCGGCCGTACTTCGGGTGAATGAAGACGACGGTGTGCGTGCCGGCGGGCACCTCCACGACGCGCGGCGCCTTGCCGAGGGGACGGCCGTCGAGCACGACGTTGGACGGCGGGCTCGACGTGATGTTCAAAGAGCCGGTGCCGGACGCGGCGCTCGCAACGGGGGCGCCGGTCGTGGCGTTCGCCGCCTCGCTCGGCGCCGGGGTCGCTGCTTCGTCGCCGGGCGCGGTCGCGGCGCGCGGGGTGCCGCCTTGCGACGCCTTGCCGAGCTCGACGACGACGTTCACGTCGGGCGTCGCCGGCGAGAGCGTGACGGTGGTTTCGAACGGCGGGAAACCGAGCTTTTTGGCGCGGATCTCGTAAGCACCCGGCGCCGCCTCGAGCTTCAGCGGCAACGCGGTGATCTCGCGCCGCTCGTCCCCGCCGACCACCTCGACCTTCGCGCCGTCAGCACCCGCGCCCGCGCTCAGATTGATGGAGCCGCGCATGAACACGAGCTTCGGCTCGAGCGTGCTCAAGTGACCGTTCACCAGCGTCACCGGCTGCTCGAACGGCGCATACGCCGGACCCAAGATGGCCACGGAGTGCGAGCCGGGCGCGAGCTCGTTCAAGACGAGCGGAGGGCGGCCGCGATCCTGACCGTCGATGAAGACGCGCACGTCCGCGCCGCTCAGTTCGACCGCGAGACTCGCGTCGTCTCGCTCGGGCGGCGCGACGCTTGGTGCGCGTTCGGGCGGGCGCGCGCCGGACGCTCCGAGCGCGCGCACGAAAACCACCGCGACGCCGGCGACGACGAGCAAGAGCGGAACGGCTACGCCCCACGTGCCGAGCTTCTTTCCCCGCAACGAAGCCGGCACCGGCTCGTCGTCGCTGCCCCACGGCCCGGGCGGCTGGGACGCCGGCTGCTCTTGCGGGCACGGCCGGATTTCGGCCTTCTCGAGCGCCAGGTAGCGCGAAACCGGGCCGAGCCCGACGAGCGTCTGGCTGTCGCTTTCACCCTCGTAAGGACTGAGGAGTCGAATGTCCGCCTCGTCGATCTCGAGGAGGTGATTCGGATCGCTCGGCTCCGGCGTGGTGAGCTCAGGGGTGCCGTAGGAGTGGTTCATGAGTGTCCTCCGCAACGGTCGCTCGGCGACGCTAACTCCCTCATGCCCGATATGCACGTGTCCTGCGCTCGCGGCATGCAAAAATCACATTTGGTTTCGATGAGAGTGTACCGAGATGACGAAGTTCTGCGCTCAACGGACGAACATTTCGTGTCGAGGCACTCACGAGCTCGAGAGCGAGGTGGATCGCCACACGTCGGCGCCCTCACGTTCGTCGTGGTCGTCGCGTGCACGAGCTCGCACGCGGAGGTGAGGCCAGCGTTCGACGCGTCACGTTCGGCGCCGCACTCCGCGGCGAGTGACACGGCGACGAGCACGAGCCCCGCACGCACGTCCGCTTCGGCGGAAGGCACCACGGCGATCGAGCGCACCGCGACGAACGAGCGAGCCCTCGCGCCGAAAGGCGCGCCGCTCGGCCTGACGCGCACGCTCGCCGTTTCCGGCTACGAAACGGCCGTAATCGTCGTCCCGCCGGCGGACCGCGCCGCGCCGTTGCTGGTCGCGACGCACGGCGCGGGCGGCAGCCCCGAGTGGGAATGCGAGCGCTGGGGCCGCGTCGCGCGCGGTCGCTGGTTTCTCGCGTGCCCGCGCGGCACGCCGCTCCGCCGTGACGAACCCGGCAGCGACTACTACGCCGATCATCCGGCGCTCGAACGCGAAGTGCTCGCGCTCGTCGACGCCGTGCGCGCGGAGTACGGTACGCGCGTCGCGCCCGGAGACGGCGTGTACCTCGGTTACTCGCAAGGCGCGACCATGGGCGCGCTCATGCTGGTCGAGCACGGCGCGCTCTTTCCGCACCTCGTGCTCGTCGAAGGCGGCAGCGGCGACTGGACGCTCCGGCGCGCCGAGCGCTTTCGCGAGACCGGCGGCCGGAGCGTCTTCATCGTGTGCGGCACCGAACCGTGCGCGCGGCGGGCGAGCGCGAGCGCACCGGTGCTCGAGCGCGCGGGCGTCCGCGCCGTCACGAGCTACGCCGCGGGCGCGGGGCACACCGAGCTCGGCGCCGTGGGCACGCGCGCCGAGGCGCTGCTCGAAACGCTCGACAACGGGCCGAAATAGCTGGTTTTTCGCGTCCCGCGTCGCGCCGACCAGGGCGCGTCACCTATCGAAGCGCCCGCCGGCTTTGTTGGCCCGTCTCGCGCGAACGGCTTACCGCTTCGAGACCCGGAGGATCGTCATGCGAAGTCGCCCGGCAACCCTGGTCGTGATCGAATTCGGCGCTAGCTGGCCGCGTTGGCTGCACCCTGCGCACGCGGGTGACGTCGCGGTCGTCGCGCAACACTACGAAGGCTTGCCGACCGATCTCGTCGCGCAAGTGGCGAGCCGCATCACGCGACTCTGCCACGCCGGCTGGCAGCTCGACGAGGTCGTGCTCGTCGCGAACGGCCGCACCGATCCGGAATCGTCCGCCGCGCGCTCCGTGCTCGCGCGCGGACTCGTGGGTCACTTGAAGGGCAGCCGTGGTTGCCAGCTGACGCTCAGCGTGAGCGAGGCGCACGGCCGGCGCGCGACGCACGAGCTCGCGCTCCTCGCCGCGGCGCTCGAGCCGGTGACGCTGGCCTCGGAGCTCGCGCTCTGCGTGCGCGTGGGTGAGTCGGAGCCGGTGTGGAGCCGGCCGCCGATTTCCAGGCCGATCGCCGCGACCGCGTGAGCGCCGCTCAGCGCGCGTGCACGGGCGTCACGATGGCGACCTCGATGTGAGCGCCGTTCGCCGGATCGGAAGCGAGACCGAAGCGAAACGTCCCCGGCTTGGCCGGACGCCGGTCGAAGTGAACGCCGTCGAGGCTCGTCGTCACCTTGCTGCCGTCGATGCGCACGAAAAAGTCGCGCTTGGCCGTGAGCCAGACGCGCGTCGGCCGCGGATCGATGTCGACGAGCTCGCCGCTCACGTCGAGCACCACCGGAACGCGCTCCCCCGCCTTGAACGCGAGCACGAGCGGCCGCCCCGGCGGGATCGGCACTTTGCCGAAGTCCGCCGCGCGCAGCGAGAACGCGGGCGGAGCCGCCGCGCACCCCGCCGTGGCGAACGCGGCGACCGTCACGGCGAACGCGGCGAGAACGATGTCGAACGAGCGTTGCATGTCGATTCCCTTTCTACTACACGCGTAGTAACAACGAACACGGTGGAGGGGCGCGGGCATGGGGTGTTCGGCTACCCTCCGTGATTGCCGAACGCGACGGCCGCCAAAATGCCGAGCGCGCACCAGACGACGGCAACGGCCCGCAACCCGGCGAGCGCCCGCGCGCGCGGAGAAGCCGCCACGGCAGGCGCGGCGTTTCCAGGCTCGAGCAAGCGCCGCACGCGCCGGCCGAGCTCCGAACGTGCGCCCGTGGCGGCCGGTTCCGGCGACGCAGCCGCGTCGTACGCGAACTCGGCCGTCACGACGAGCGCTCGCGCGAGCGTCCCGGGCGTCACGCCCGCCGCGAGCGCCGCGTCGTCCGCGCGCCGTTCGAGAAACGCAGCGACGCGCCGCTCCGCCCGCCCGACGCCCGGCACGTACCAAAAGAGCCGCTCGAACGCCCCGAGCACGAGCAGCACCACGAGATCGAAGCGCGCGACGTGAGCGAGCTCGTGAGCGAGCACGGCCTCGAGCTCGAGCGGCGAGAGACGCTCGCGCAACCCGCTCGGCAAGAGCACGAACGGCGCGCGGAGCCCCGCCGCGAACGGCGCGCCCCGGTGCTCCGCGCTCTCGAGCACGCGCACCGTGCGACGCCCGAGCCGGCGCGTCGCGAGCGGCGCGGCGCGCTCGGCGAGCAAGCGCACGGCCGACGACGCGCGGCGACGGCGAACCGCCCAGCGCGTGAGGCCGCCGAGCGCGACCGCGAGCACGACGCACGCGAGCGCCGGCGCCGCGTGCACGCCGAGCTTGTGCCGCAAGAGGCGCGTCGCGAGATCGGCCGCGCTCTCGGGCGCCCGACCGCCCGCGTGCTCGGCCCAGAGCGCGGCCACGAGGGACGGCCCCTCGCGCGTCGCCCCGAACCCGAAGCGAAATTCGCCGAGCGTTTGCCGTACCCCGCGCTCCGAGAGCCACAAGAACGAACTTGGCGGCACGCCGCGTGCGACTTCGAGCACGAGCTTCACGAACGGCAAGAGCAGCACGCCGAGCCCGAGCGCGCTCCGGTCCAGACGAAACGCGCGGAACAAGAGCAGGCTCGCGCCGAGCGCCACCCAAAACGCGGCGAGCGAATTGAAGAGTAGGTTGAAGAGCACGTCCCCGGCGACGCTCACGTTCGCCTCCGGACACACGGTAGCGAGCGCGCGCTCATGACCCACTGCTCTTGAGGCGGGCGTCGACCCAGCGGCGTAGCTCGCGCAGCTCGTCGCGGCTGAGCTCGCTCGCGTCGAGCAACGCGGTGAGCGGGGTCGCGCCCGTGCCGCGAAAGAGCGCCGAACGGATGCGCTTCACGAGCCGCGCCTTCAAGAGGTCGGAGCCGCGCGCCACCGAGTACACGAAACGCCGGCCTTCGCGCCGGCGCCGGATCGCGCCCTTCTCGTGCAGGCGCGAGAGCACGGTCATGACCGTCGTGTAGGCGAGCGTTTCTCCCTCGCGGCCAAGCTCGCTCTGCACGTCGCCGACCGCCGCCGAGCCGCGGCGTTCGACCACGCCGAGCACCCTCATTTCGAGCGGGCCGAGCTCGGCCGTCGCAACCATGGCGGTTATCTACTACGCGCGTAGTAAAGCGCAAGCCCGCGCCTTCGGCGGCGCCCGCGCCGAGCACCCGCGCGCAAAAATGCTAAAGCGGGCCGGGATTTCCGAATGGACTCCGTCACCCTGCGCGCCCTCGAATGGCCGCTCCTGCTCGAGCGGCTCGCCGCGCGGACCGCGAGCCGGGCCGCGGGCGAACGGCTGCGCGCGACCGAGCCGGCAGCGACGCTCGAGGCCGCCCGCGCGCTCGCCGCGCGCACGCGCGACGCCGTGGCGCTCGACGCGCTCGGTGAAGCGCTGCCGCTCCGCGATTTCCCCGACGTGAGCGACGCGCTCGCGCGCGCGACCAAGGGCGGCACCCTCGCCGGGGTCGACCTCGTCGGCGTCGCGCGCGTGCTCGAGGTGGCGCGCGCCGTCCGCGTTTTCGGGCAGGAACGCGCCGAACGGTTCCCCGCGCTCGCCGCCGCGGTGACGAGCGAGCCGCGGCTCGATGCGCTCGGGGCCGCGCTCGAACGCTCGCTCGAGCCGGACGGCGGCGTGAGCGACGCGGCGTCGCCCGCGCTCCGCGAAGCGCGACTCCGCGTCCGCGAGGCGCGCGACGCGCTCAAAGAGCGGCTCGAGGGCTGCCTGAAGACGCACGCCGAGGTGCTCCAGGGCCGCTATTACACCGAGCGCGACGGGCGCTACGTCTTGCCCGTGCGCTCGGACGCGCACCTCCGCGTCGAGGGCATCGTGCTCGGCTCGTCCGCGTCGGGCGGCACGCTCTTCGTCGAGCCGCGCGAAGCGACCGAGCACGGCAACCGCCTCAAGCTGAGAATCGCCGCCGTCGAGCGCGAGGAAGAGCGCGTGCTCTCGGAGCTCACGCGCGCCGTCGCCGCCGAGACGAGCGCCATCGCGCGCGCGCTCGAGGCCGCCATCGAAGCGGACCGGCTCGAGGCGCTGGCGCTCTACGCGCGGGCGGCGCGCGCCGAAGTGCTCGAGCCGAACGAGGACCTCGCCATCGAGCTCACCGACGTGCGGCACCCGCTGCTCGTCGCGAGCGGCATCCACGTCGTCGAAAACGACGTGCGCGTGCGCGGCGGCCGCGCGCTCGTGATTTCGGGGCCGAACGCCGGCGGCAAGACGGTGGCGCTCAAGTGTCTCGGGCTCGCGGCGTGGATGGCTCGCTCCGGCATTCCGATCCCGTGCGACGCGCGCTCGCGCGTCGGCTGGTTCACCGAAGTGCTCGCCGACGTGGGTGACGAGCAATCGCTCGAGCGCTCGCTCTCGACGTTCAGCGCGCACGTGACGCGGCTCGCCGAAATCGTGCGCAAGGCGGGGCCCGGGACGCTCGTCCTGCTCGACGAAGTCGCGTCCGGCACCGATCCGGAAGAAGGCGCCGCGCTCGCCGCCGCCGTGCTCGAAGCCATCACGAAACGCGGCGCGGCGGCGGCCGTCACGACGCATTACGAGCGCCTGAAAGAGCTCGCGGCCACGCCGGGCCCGCTCGAGAACGCGAGCGTCGGCTTCGATTTCGAGCACATGGAGCCCACGTTTCGCCTGACGCTCGGCGTGCCCGGACCGTCGAGCGCGCTCGCCGTGGCCGCGCGGTTCGGGCTCGACCAGGCCGTGCTCGCGCGCGCGCACGAGCTCCTGCCCGACCGCGCGCTCGAGCGCGAACAGGCGGTGAAGCGCCTCGAACAGGAGCGTCTCGTGCTCGAGCGCGAACGCGCCGAGCTCCGCGGCGAGCTCGCGCTCGCCCAGGCCGCGCGCGCCGACATCGAGCGCGAGCGCGAACGGACGCTCGCGCAAGCGAACACCGAGCTCGGCCGCGAGGCGCGCGAGCTCGTTTCCGTGGTGCGCGCCGCGCGCGCCGACGTGCGTGAAGCGCGCGAGCGGCTGCGGCGCGAGGGCCGCGACGAAACGGCCGTCCGCGACGCCGAGCGCGCCGTGAGCCGAGCGGCCACGCACGTCGCGCTCGGCGGCACGCTCGAACGGCACGCCGCCGCCGAAGAGCGGCGCGGAAAAACGGCCATGGCCGAGGCGCCGCTCGCGCTCGCCGCCGGCACCGAAGTGCGCCTGAAAAAAACCGGCACGCTCGCCGTCGTCGAAGCGCCGCCCGAGCGCGGC
This sequence comes from Polyangiaceae bacterium, assembly GCA_035499895.1. Classification (GTDB taxonomy): domain Bacteria; phylum Myxococcota_A; class Polyangia; order Polyangiales; family Polyangiaceae; genus PMG-095. The sequence goes on from DATJXW010000139.1 coordinate 8,039, forward strand.
TCGGTCCGGCTCCGGAGCGGCGCCGTCCGTTTGACGCTCCCCCTCGCCGAAATCGAGCTCGCCAAGGGCCGCCCGCGCCCGAATGCACCCAAAGCGGCGCCGCGCGCGCGTGCGCGCGCCGTCACGCTGCCGGCCGCCGTGCGCACGGCCTCGAACACCCTCGATCTGCGCGGCACCCGCGTGGACGAGGCGCTCACGCGCCTCGACGCGTTTCTCGACGTGATGATGGGCGAAGGCGAGCCGCTCGGTTTCGTGCTGCACGGTCACGGCACCGGCGCCATGAAGAGCGCGGTGCGCGAGCACCTCGGCGCCTCGAGCTACGTGGAGCAGAGCCGAGCCGCGGAGGCGGACGAGGGCGGCGACGCGTTCACGGTCTTCTGGATGCGTGAGTGACACGCGCTCGCGGCCGTCATAAAAGATCCCTTATGGCTCCGTGCAGCGCGATCCGGATGGGCGTCGATGAGTGACACCGCGCGAGCCTCGGAGTACGAATCGCGGCATGTCGGACCCAGCGGCCGCGACCACGGCCGGTGCGATTCGCGCAAAGACCGGTAACGTCGTGAGCGAGACGATCGACCCCAAGACTTCGCTCGGCCCGCCGGGCGTGCGCCACCCCGAATCGATCGTCGCCGCGGCCTCGAGCGCCACGGGCCACGCCAAGCCCGAAGGGCCGCAAAGCACGGCCTACCTCGCGAAGCTTGCGGTGGCCGCGCTCGGCGTCGTCTTCGGCGACATCGGCACGAGCCCGCTCTACTCGATGCGCGTCTGCTTTCAGGGTCACGGCCTCGCGATCGGCCGCGAAAGCGTGCTCGGCATCCTCTCTCTGATCTTCTGGTCGCTCACGCTGATCGTCGCCATCAAGTACGTGTTCTACGTCCTCCGCGCGGACAACAAGGGCGAGGGCGGCATTCTGTCCTTGATGGCGCTCGCGTCGTCCGCGGTGAAGGGCTCGCGCCTCCGGCCCTTCATCGTCGCGTGCGGCGTCTTCGGCGCGGCGCTCCTCTACGGCGACGGCGCCATCACGCCGGCCATCTCGGTCCTCAGCGCCGTCGAGGGTCTCGAGGTCGCGGCGCCGCGCCTGCAGCCCTTCGTGATCCCGATCACGCTCGTCATTCTCGTCGGGCTCTTCATGTTTCAGAAGCGCGGCACGGCGAGCGTCGGCGCCGTATTCGGGCCGATCACGGTCGTGTGGTTCGGTTCACTCGCCGTGCTCGGCGCTTACCGGTTGAGCTCGAACCTCACGGTCCTCGCGGCGCTGAGCCCGACCTACGCCGTGAAGTTCTTGATTGCCCAGGGCGCGACCGGGATCACGGTGCTCGGCGCGGTGTTCCTCGTGGTCACGGGCGGTGAAGCGCTTTACGCCGACCTCGGCCATTTCGGCCGGCGTCCGATCCAGCTCGGCTGGTTCGCCGTCGTCTTCCCGGCCCTGCTCCTCAACTACTTCGGCCAGGGCGCGTTGCTCCTCACGGAGCCGGACGCGGTCGAAAACCCGTTTTTTCGCATGGCTCCGAGCTGGGCGCTCTACCCGCTCGTCGCGCTCTCGACGGCCGCCACGGTGATCGCGTCGCAGGCGCTCATCACGGGCGTGTTCTCACTCACGCGCCAGGCGACGATGCTCGGCTTTTTGCCGCGTATCGAGGTGAAGCACACGAGCGCCCACGAGCAGGGACAAATCTACGTCCCGACGATGAATTGGCTCTTGATGCTCGCGACGGTGAGTCTCGTGCTGAGCTTCAAGAACTCGGACGCGCTCGCCGCGGCGTACGGCATCGCCGTCACCCTGACGATGGTGATCACGAGCATCCTCGCGGGGCTCTACGCGCGCCGCGGGTGGGGCTGGGGGCTCGGGCGCGTCATCATGCTCACGGCGTTGCTCCTGATGCCGGAAACGGTGTTCTTGATCGCGAACCTCGCGAAGTTCTTGGACGGCGGCTTCGTGCCGATCGCCATCGGTGTCGGGCTGTTCGTGATCATGACGACCTGGCGCCGCGGACGCGAAATCCTGTCGCGCCGCTTCCAGGAAGATCTGCTGCCGCTCACCGACTTCTTCGATCTCATGAGCGTCGAGATCCCGGCGCGCGTCCCCGGCACGGCCGTCTTCATGACGGCCACGCGCGACGGCACGCCGCCCGCCCTGCTCCGCAACTTCATGCACAACCGGGTGCTCCACCAGCACATCGTGCTCCTCACCATTCGCACGACGGAAACGGCGCGCGTCGCCGAGGAGGATCGCTTCCAGGTCGAGCATCTCGAGCACGGCTTCGCGCGCATCACGGGCCGTTACGGCTTCATGGAGCAGCCGGACGCGCCGGGCCTCCTCGGCCAGGCGGGGCTCGTCTCGAGCGTCGAGCACACGACCTTCTTCCTCGGCCGCGAAAACCTGATTTCGAGCGAACACCCGGGGATGGCGCGCTGGCGCATCCGCGTCTTCGCGACGTTGACCCGAAACGCGCAGCCGGCGAACAAGTTCTTCAATATCCCCTCCGACCGCGTGATGGAGATCGGCGCCCAGATCGAGCTTTGAGCCGCCCGCTACTTGCGGGAGGGAGCGGACCGACGTAGGTTCACCGGACTGTGCAGCGCGCGGAGTGGATCGGGCTTTTCATGATCGTCGCCATCCTGGCCTTCCAGGCCCGGACCACCCTGCGTGTCTGGCGCTCGAAGCTCTTCGACCGCTCCCAAAAAGTCGCGCAGAGCCAGCTGATTTGGCTCTTGCCGCTCATCGGCGCAGTCATCGTGATGAGCGTCCTGCAGGACGAAGACCAGCGCGAGAAGGGTCCGCCGCCCGGTTTGGGAAGGTGATTGATTCCGCGGCGTTACAACCGCCGCGCTTCTCGTTTCTGGCGTCGGGGGCCTAGGCGGTAGCGACAGGGCCGTGGGTGCGCTAATAGGGCGCGCCAATCGAGTGGATCCCGTCGGGTGCGGCCGAAGCCGACCCCTGCCCCTCACCTGGAGCACATCGCCTTGCGACGTATCGGTCCGTACCTCCCGTCTGTCCTCGCCGCCCTGCTGGTCGTCTGTTTCCCCACCCTGGCTCTCGCCGAGCCGAAGAGCGGTGAAGCAAGCCTGGTCCTGCCGGACCTCTCGTCCGTCACCGTGCTCGGCATGAGCGGGCGGAACCTCCTGATGTTGGGCCTCATCGTGGCCGCGCTCGGCATCGCGTTCGGCCTCTTCACGCTGAACCAGGTGAAGAACCTGCCGACCCACCAGTCGATGGGCGAGGTTTCGCAAATCATCTGGGAGACCTGCAAGACGTACCTGTTCCAGCAGGGTCGCTTCCTCATGATGCTCGAGGTGTTGGTCGGCGCGATCATCCTCGTTTACTTCGGCTTTCTGCAGCAGATGGGCGTCGGCCGGGTGATCATCATCCTGCTCTTCAGCATCATCGGCATTCTCGGCAGCTACGGCGTCGCGTGGTTCGGCATCCGCATCAACACGTACGCGAACTCGCGCACGGCGTTCGCGAGCCTGAGCGGCAAGCCGTACGGCGTGTACGCGATCCCGCTCCGCTCCGGCATGAGCATCGGCATGCTGCTCATCAGCGTCGAGCTGCTCTTGATGCTCGCCATCCTCCTCTTCATCCCGGGCGACTACGCGGGTTCCTGCTTCATCGGCTTCGCGATCGGTGAGTCGCTCGGCGCTTCCGCCCTGCGCATCGCCGGCGGCATTTTCACGAAGATCGCCGACATCGGCTCGGATCTCATGAAGATCGTCTTCAAGGTGAAGGAAGACGACGCGCGCAACCCGGGCGTCATCGCCGACTGCACGGGCGACAACGCGGGTGACTCGGTCGGCCCGAGCGCCGACGGCTTCGAGACCTACGGCGTGACGGGCGTCGCGCTCATCTCGTTCATCCTCCTCGCGGTCCACGACAAGACGGTCCAGGTCCAGCTGCTCGTCTGGATCTTCGCGATGCGCGTCGTGATGGTGATCGCGAGCGTGCTCTCCTACTACGTGAACGAGGCGATCCAGAAGGGCGCCATCGAACGCGCCGCCAAGGTGAACTTCGAGGGACCGCTCACGTGGCTCGTGTGGCTCACGTCGTTCGTCTCGCTCTCGCTGACGTTCGTCGTTTCGTACCTGCTCATTCCGCAACTCGGCGACGGCACGCTCTGGTGGAAGCTTTCGCTCATCATCTCGTGCGGCACGCTCGCCGGCGCCATCATCCCCGAGCTCATCAAGGTCTTCACCTCGACGAGCTCCGGGCACGTGGCGGAGGTCGTCACCTCGTCGCGTGAAGGCGGCCCCTCGCTCAACGTGCTCTCGGGCCTCACGGCGGGCAACTACAGCTCGTTTTGGATGGGCATCGTGCTCATGGTGCTCATGGGCATCGCCTACTACGTGAGCGGCATGGGCCTGCACGAACTGATGCTCGCCGAGCCCGTGTTCGCGTTCGGCCTGGTGGCGTTCGGCTTCCTCGGCATGGGTCCGGTCACGATCGCCGTCGATTCGTACGGCCCGGTGACGGACAACGCGCAGAGCGTGTTCGAGCTCTCGCTCATCACCGAGATCGCGGGTGCGCAGGAAGAGATCGAAAAGAAGCACGGCTTCAAGGTCGACTTCGAGAAGGCGAAGGCCCTGCTCGAGGAAAACGACGGCGCCGGCAACACGTTCAAAGCGACGGCCAAGCCCGTGCTCATCGGCACCGCGGTCGTCGGCGCGACCACGATGATTTTCTCGATCATCGTGCTCCTGACGGACGGCCTGACGAAGAACATCGACAAGCTGTCGATCCTGTATCCGCCCTTCCTGCTCGGCTTGCTCGCGGGCGGCTCGGTGATCTTCTGGTTCACCGGCGCGAGCACGCAGGCGGTGGTCGCGGGCGCTTACCGCGCGGTCGAGTTCATCAAGCGGAACATGAAGCTCGAAGGCGCGACCAAGGCGTCGATCGAGGACAGCAAGAAGGTCGTCCAAATCTGCACGCAGTACGCGCAGAAGGGCATGTTCAACATCTTCTTGACCGTGTTCTTCGCCACGCTCTCCTTCGCGTGCCTCGAGCCCTTCTTCTTCATCGGCTACCTCATCTCGCTCGCGCTCTTCGGCCTGTTCCAAGCGCTCTTCCTCGCGAACGCGGGCGGCGCCTGGGACAACGCGAAGAAGGTGGTCGAGACGGAGCTCCACGAGAAGGGCACCGATTTGCACGCGGCGTCCGTCGTCGGCGACACCGTCGGCGACCCCTTCAAGGACACCTCGTCCGTCGCGATGAACCCGATCATCAAGTTCACGACGCTCTTCGGCTTGCTCGCCGTCGAGCTCGCGATCGACCTCGACCGCTCGACGAGCGCGATCCTCTCGGTCATCTTCGGCATCCTGATGCTCTTCTTCGTGTACCGCTCGTTCTACGGCATGCGCATCACGAGCGCGACGAGCGAAGCGAGCGGCAACACGGCGCCGTCGCCGGCAGAGTGATTCGAGCCCGAGCGGCTCGAGCGAGCCGCTAACGCACGATCGGAAAGACCCAGAGCGACACCGGCGCGTGCAAGCCGGCGGCGCTCTGGGCCACGACCCAGCGCTGATCGGGCGAGACCAGCGGAACCCCGACCCAAGCCGTGCCTTTCGGCGGTTCGCCGAGCAGACGCCAGGTCCGCGTTTCGGCGCCGGCCACCTGCACGAGCCGCCGCGCGTCCAAGAAGTAGCTCGCCGTGCCTGCGAAGAGGCGCGTGCCCGCCGAGCCGGCGACGAGCTCACGCGCGTGAGCCGGCGAAATGGTCTCCGTGACGGTCGCGCTCCGCACGAGCTCGAGCTCGCCGTGCGAAACGGCGAGCATGGCGTCGCCGTCGACCACCGCGAGCAAGTGGTCGAGCGCCACGACGGGGCCGCCCTCGCACGTGTTCGCGTCGTCCGGGAACGGCTTCTGGCTCACGAGGGTCGAGCTCCGACAGCGGTTCCACGCGGAGCTCGCGTCGAGGTGCGCGAGGTTCGCCGCCGCGCTCGCGGGCGAGGCGCGCGGCTCGCTCTCGGCCGCGCTCGTCGCGCTCGGAACGAAGCAGCGCATGCGGTCTTCCGGCCATTCGGCGGCGCTCGGCTCGAACGGTCGCGACTCGGGAGCCACGTCGACGACGCAGAGCTCGGCGCCGCGAAAAAAGAGCTCGGGGGCCCGTTCGACGTCGAGCGGCGTCTCGAGCATGCGTTCCGCGCCGCCGACGAAACGGCGCGGGCCGAGCGAAAACGGGAGGCTCCGGCGCCGCGCGTCGTCGAGCTCGTGACGCAACTCGACGACGTGAACCCAGAGCTCCCGCGGCAAGCGCCCGGCGGGCGGCGCGGAGGGCGACTGAGCGCGTTCGAAGTCCGTCAAGAGGTCGTCGGCGAGCTGGAACGCTCCGGAGCGCACGCGATCCTTCACCATGGCGAGCTCGACGAGCCCCACGAGCTCCTCGTCGAGCCCCGCCGGAGGCGCTCGACCGTCGTGAAGACCCGCCCGGGCGAGCATCAAGAGGTCGGCGAGGTGGGCATGCGCTTCGAAGCCGTTTTCGGTGCGCGCCGCGGGCGCTTGCCACGAGCCGGCGACGCGCCGGCGGTCGTCGGGCGCGAGTCGCAGAGCGCCGGCGTGGAAGTCGAAGCGGAGCTCCTGTCCGAGCCAGCGGAGCACGACGAACCCCGCGTCGCACGCAAGCGCAGGAACGTCACCGTCCATCGCCGCCTCCACGCCGAAGACGCGCCGGCCGCTTGCGTCTTCGAGCGCGAGCGCCCTGCAAGAGCGTCCGCTCGGGCAGTCGCCCGGCGGAACCCGCATGACGATTTTGCCGCTGAAATGCGGGAGGACGCACGCCGTCTCCGCGGTAGCAGCAGCGTCGCCCTCCGCGGCGAGCGAGACGCTCGACGTCGCGCCGAGCGCCACGAACACCAGCCGAGCGAAGCGCTTCGACGGCAAGCAAGAGGCACGAGGTCGCGACATGCTGGGCCGCAACGCTTGCCGCTCACTTCGGGGCGGCGCGGCGTGCCGGCTGCTTCGAGGCGGCGACGGGCGACTTCTTCGTCGCGGACGCGTTCTTCGCGGACGCGTTCGCCGCGGGCTTCTTCTTCGCGGGCCTCTTCGTCGGGATGTCCTTCGCGGGGGCCGCGACGGCCGCGGGCGCCGGTTTCTTCGCGCGCTTTTTTTTCTCGAGCGCGTACGGCACCGCGACCGGCGCCGGCAACGCTTCCGGGAAGGGCGGTTCGGGGCCGCCCTCGGCGATCGCCGCGAGGAACGTCGCGTAGTCGGGTCCGAGCACCTCGTGCTTCAGGTACACGTACGCGCGTTCCCACGGCTGCGCGGCGATGCGATCGCGCCAGGCACGCAGCCCGGCGGCGTCGTAGCTCGGCGCGCGCAGGCGCAGGTAACCGAAATCCGCCGTCGCGACGAGCGGCGGCGAGCGCGCGTCTTCGTCGGAGTCGCCCGCGCACAGGGCCGCCCCGCGCGACGACAGCAACGCGTACACCTCGTCGTCGAACCACGACGGATTGCGGAACTCGAACGCCGGACGCAACCCCGCGGGCAGCGCGGCGAGAAAATCCGCGAGCACGCTCAGGTCCTTCTTCGCGAAGGGCGGCAGCTGAAACAGCACCGGCCCGAGCTTTTCACCGAGCACCGAAGCCGCGCTCCAAAAATAAGCGAGCGACTCTTGCGCGCCCTTCAAGCGTTGAACGTGCGTGACCCGCCGCGGCGCCTTGAGCGCGAAGCGAAACTCGGGCCCGACCGCGTCACGCCAGCGCTCGAGAAGCTCGGCTTTCGGCGTTTGATAAAAGGTGTTGTTGATCTCGACGCTCGGTAAGCGGAGGCAATAGTGGGTGAGTCGCGCGTTGGCCGGAAGATCGGCCGGATAGAAACGACCGTGCCATTCGTCGTAGCTGAAGCCGCTCGTTCCGGTGAGGACGCGCACGGGCTCAATATGGACCTTTCGAGCTCTAAATGCGACGCTCCCAGCCGGTGACTCAGCCGCCGGACGCCCCCCCCGAAGCCGAGCACGCCGCGACCCTGACCGTCGGGGAAACGTTCGCGGGCCGCTTCCGCGTCGAGGAGGAGGTCGGCGAGGCGCTCGGCGGCGGCTTCTACGGGGTCGACACGACGACGGGGAAGAAAGTCGTGCTCGTGCCGATCCCGGTCGAGCGCGAGCGGACCCTCGCGCCGCTGCTCCACCTCGTGCACGCGCACCTCGCGCCGCTCCTCGAGCTCGAGCCGCTCGGCGACCAATTCGTGGCCGTGGCCGCGACCGTCGAGGGCGAAACGCTCGCCGAAAGGCTCGACGCCATCGGGAAAAAGCCGGCCGTCGACGCGGTGCGTTCGGCGCTCCGGCTCGCGGACGCGCTCTCGCACGTGCACGAGGCGGGCGGCGCGCACGGCTGGGTCAATCCGCACGCGGTCGTCGTCGAGCCGTCGGTGGGGGCGGAACCGCAGCTCGCGCTCGGCGTTCGACCTGATCTCGCCCTGAAGACTCCGGAGCGCGCGCCCGAGGGCACGCCGACGATCGCCGACGATACCTGGGCGACCGCCGCGCTCTTGCACTGGATGCTCACGGGCAAGCCGCCGCCCGAGCACGGCTACGCGGACGCCGAGGGGCTCGAGAAAGCGGGCGTTACGGACCCGGCCCTGCGAGCCGCGCTGTTTCACACCCTCACCGCGAGCCGTCCCGATCGCCAGAGCGATCTGCGGCCGCTCCGGCGCGAGCTCGCGCGCTGGTTCGTCGATCACGCGGGTGAAGAGCCGATCGCGCCGAGTCATCGCCAGACCGCGCCGCCGCCCCTGCCCCCGAGCGTGCGCCCGCCCTCGCGCCGCCCGCCTTCGAAGATCTCGGTGCCGCCGCCGCCGAAGGGCAAAGTCGGCACCTTCGCGATCGTCGCCGTCGTGCTCGGCGCGGCGGCGGGCATCGGACTCACGTTTTTGCGCCCGAAGCGCGTCCAGATCGTCCCCGTGCCGGAGAAAGAAGTCGTGGCGGCGCCGACCAGCTCCGCGCTCGAGCTCGGCGAAGTGCCGGTGACGGCCGAGGACGACGTGCGGCTCGGCAGCAAGCTCGCGACCTGCGTGGCCGGCTACATGCCGAAAGGCACCTTCGCGAAGACGCCCGACGTCGAGTGGCTCTGCCCCGAGACCGATCCGCGCGAGGGCGCGGAGAAGCTCCGCGTGGCGCTCGTCTCCGCCGCGCCGAAGGGCACCGTCACCGAGGCGATGAAGATCTTCTCGCGCATCGGCTGGTACGCCATGCCGGCATTCGCGGTGGTGCGCGCGGGTTGTTGCCCCGACGCGAAGCCGATCGCCCTGCCCGAAGAGCACTGCGCGATGTCGACGGCGCTGCGCGACGTGGGCGACGCGGTCGTCGCCGCGAAGGACGTGACGGAGCCGCTCAAGAAGTACACCGAGACCATCCACTGCGAGCTCAACCACGGCGGAGCGAAGATGCTGCGCCGCGCCGAGCGTCCGCAGGGCGGCGAAGACACGGCTTTTCTGGAGCTCGTGAAGCCGCTGGAGTAGCGATAGGGGACCGAGCGGTACCCCGGCATGCGCGACGTCCTCGACCTCATCGTGCAATTCGTCGCGACCATCGCGCTCTCCGCGTGGGTCGTGCGGCGCGACGTGAAAAAGCTTCAGCCGGAGCTCCTCTCGCGCGCGTGGCCGGAATCGACGTTCTGGTCGGCGGTGGTTTGCTTCAGTCCGATCTGCGTGCCGGTGCACTTCGTGAGGACGCGCCGGTCGGCGCTCGGCGTGGCCCTCGGCGTCGGCTGGTTCACGGCGACGGTCGCGACCGTGAACGGCCTGGCCTGGGTGGTCGATACGGCCTTCGGCGGCTGACGGGCGGCCGGCGCCGCTTGATTCTCGCGGGCCGGGAATAGTCGCGCGCTGCCATTTGTCTTGGGCCCGCCTAGCGCGCTATGACGCGCGCCTCAGCCGAGTATTTCAGAGGATTTGGACATGCAAGACGTACGAGCGTTGAACGACGTCGTCGCCAAGGAAAGCGCCTTCGTGGACGACCTGACGGCCGAAATCGGCAAGGTCATCGTCGGCCAACAGCAGATGATCGAGCGCATCCTGGTCGGCCTCTTGTCGGGCGGTCACGTGCTGCTCGAAGGCGTGCCTGGACTCGCGAAGACGCTCACGGTGCGCACCGTTTGCGACGCCATCAGCGCGAAGTTCGCGCGCGTGCAGTTCACGCCCGATCTCTTGCCGGCCGACCTCATCGGCACCGTCATCTACGACCAGAAGACGGGCGAATTCACCAGCAAGCTCGGGCCCATCTTCGCGAACCTCGTGCTCGCCGACGAAATCAACCGCGCGCCCGCCAAGGTGCAGAGCGCGCTGCTCGAAGCGATGCAGGAGCGCCAGGTGACGATCGGCGACCGCAGCTACCCGCTGCCCGATCCGTTCGTGGTGATGGCGACGCAGAACCCGATCGAGCAAGAGGGCACCTACCCGCTGCCCGAAGCGCAGGTCGATCGCTTCATGCTGATGGTGAAGGTCGGCTACCCGTCGCGTGAAGAAGAGCGCAGCGTGATGGACCGCATGACCGGCACGCGCGACACGCACGCCGCGTCGAAAACCTCGCCGGCGCAGCTGCTCGAGGCACGCAAGGTCGTGCGCGACGTGTACATGGACGACCGCGTGAAGGACTACATCGTGAACGTCGTGTTCGCGACGCGCGAGCCGGAAAAAAACGGCTTGAAAGAGCTCGCGCCGCTCATCGAATACGGCGCGAGCCCGCGCGCGAGCATCGCGCTCAACCTCGCCGCGCGCGCTCACGCGTTCTTGCGCCACCGCGGCTACGTCACGCCCGAAGACGTGAAAGCGATCGGCCCGGACGTCCTCCGCCACCGCGTCGTCCTCTCCTATGAGGCCGAAGCCGAAGAGGTGTCCGCCGAAGACATCGTGCGTCGTGTCTTCGAAGTCGTCGAAGTGCCGTGAACCGAGCACCGGTGCGAGCACGACGTGAGCGACCGGCCGGGCCGGCGAGGCGCGTCGTCGGCACGGCAGTGAAGCGGGAGCGCCGGAAGCCATGATTCCCAAGGAACTCCTCAAGGCCCTTCGCAAGATCGAGATCACGACGAACCGCCTCGCGACGGAGCAGCTCTCGGGCAACTACACTTCCGTCTTCAAGGGCCAGGGGCTCGCGTTCCGCGAGGTGCGCGAATATCAGCCGGGCGACGACGTACGCACGATCGACTGGAACGTGAGCGCGCGCATGAACGCGACCTACGTCAAGGTCTTCGTCGAAGAACGCGAGATGACCGTGATGCTCGTCGTCGATCTGTCGGCGAGCCAGCGCTTCGGCACGCGCAACGGCAGCAAGGCGCGCCTCGCCGCCGAGGTCGCGGCGCTCTGCGCCTTCAGCGCCATCACGCACAACGACCGTGTCGGGCTCATCCTCGCGACCGATCAGGTCGAGAAGATCGTGCCGCCCATGAAAGGGCAGAAGCACGTGCTCCGCGTCGTGCGCGAGATCCTCGGCGCGGAGCCCGAGCGGCCCGGCACCGATCTCAAGATCGCCCTCGAGACGCTCTACCGCGTGGCGCGGCGCCGCAGCGTCGCGTTCGTGATGAGCGACTTCTTCACGTCGGGCTACGAGCGCACCCTCTCGCTCGCGGCGGCGCGCCACGACGTGATTCCCGTCATGCTCGTCGATCCGCGCGACGAGGAGCTCCCGAACGTCGGGCTCGCGAATTTCGAGGATTTCGAGACGGGCGACAGCGTGATGGTCGATACCGCGAGCCCGCGCGTGCGCGCGCATTACGCGCACGAGATGCGGCGGCGGCGTGAAGCGCCGATTCGACTCTTCAACAAGCTCGGCCTCGATCACTGCGTCGTGCGCACCGACCGGCCGTACATCGGCCCGTTGCGCGATCTGTTCGCGCGGCGCGCCCGGAGGGCGCATCGGTGACACGCTTCGCGCTTCTAGCGCTCGGGGCCGCGCTCGTCGCGTCCGCCGCGGCCGCGGCGCCGCAGAAGCCGCCCACGTCGGAGCCGCTCTTGAGCGCGCCGCCGCCGCCGCCCGTGCTCGCGCCGCCGTCGAGCGCCGCGGCGCCGGCCGCGTCGGCGAGCGCGGCCGCGTCGCTCGGCTCCGAAACGTGTCGCGAGCACGTGCCGGAGGGCAAAGAACGCCCGAAGCTCACCGAACGGTTCCCCTCACGCGGGGAGAGCGGCCACGTTCTCACGCTCGCCCTCACGCTCGAGCACGGCAAGGGCGAAACGGTGCTCCCGGGCGGCTTCCAGCTCCAAACCGAAGATCCGACGTTCCGCGGCCTCGAGCGCGTCGGGCTCTATTTGCCGGACCCGCACGGCGGCGCGGGCCCGGTGCTCACGCGCACGGAGCAGGGCGAGCGCGTCACGACGCACGTCGAGATTTCGTTCGTGGCGCTGCCGCAGAAGCCCGGACGCAACGTGCTCACGGTGCCGCCCTTGCCGGTGAGCGTCGCGCGCGCGAGCGGCGACGTGCTCGTGCTCTGCACGCACCCGCACGAAGTGACGATCGAGGATCCGATCGCGAACACGTCGGATCCGAAGCCGCACCCGAACCCCGCCGCACGCGAGCAGAACGAGGAGTGGACGGCGCTCAAGAACGCGCTCATCGTCGGCGCCGGCGCGCTCGCGCTCGGAGCGCTGATCGCGTTTTTGATCGGCAAGTGGCTCCGGCGCCCGCGTCCGGTGCCGCCGCCGCCGCCGCCGCGGCCGCCGTGGGAAGTCGCGATGGAGGAGCTCTTCGACATCCGTCACGCCGGGCTCGTCGCGGAGGGACGCCTGGCGGAGCATTTCGATCGCGTGTCCGACAGCGTGCGCAAGTACCTCGGCGCGCGCTTCGGCTTCGACGGCCTCGAGAGCACGACGCGCGAGGCGCTCGGCGTGCTGCGCGACGTGAAGCCGCGCATCGCGCCGCTCGACGCGATCGAGGGCTTTCTCAGGCAGGCCGACCTCGTGAAGTTCGCCAAGACGACGCCGACCGCCGAAGACGGCGAGCTCGCGCTCGTGCGCGCCGAGCACATCGTGCGCGAGACCCTGCCGACGACGCCGGCCGCGCCGGTCGGGCCCGCGGCGACCGCCGAACCCGTCGCGGCGAGTCCGCCCGAGCCGGCGGCGCCGCCCGTGGACAACGAGGCCGCCAAGTGGGGGCCAAAGCCGGCGGCGGCGGCGCCCGGCACCGGAACCGAAACCGAAACCGAGACCGCAGCCGAGCCTGACCCGGAGAGGAAGCCGTGACGCGCTGGCTCCGGCCCACCGTCGGCGTCGCCGCGCTGCTCCTACTCGCGCTGCTCGGTGCCGCGTACCCGTTCGCCGCCCGGGGTGACGAGCTCATGCACGCGCGCTGGTCGGAGCCGTGGGCGCTCGCCGCGCTCGTGCTCGTGCCGATCGTGTTTTACCGCGCCGTCTTCGGCGAAGACCGGCGTACGCCGCGCCTGCGCCTCGGGACGCTGATGCCGCTCGTCGTGGGGCCCGCCGGGCCGCGCGTCTTCCTGCGCGACGTGCCCGGCATCGCGCGCAGCATCGGGCTCGCCCTCTGCATCGCGGCGCTCGCGCGACCGCTCAACACGCTCCGGCCCGTCAGCACCGACGAGGAGGGCATCGACATCGTCGTCGCGCTCGATCTTTCGGGCTCCATGCGCGCCGTGCTCGACAACGTGCCCGAGGACCTGCGCGCGTACATGCCGCCCCCGCGCGGCGGCAGCCGCCCGACGCGCATCGACGTCGCCAAGGCGGTGCTCCGCGACTTCATCGCGCGAAGGAAGACGGATCGCATCGGCGCGGTCGTGTTCGGCTCGTCCGCGTACGTCGTCTCGCCGCCGACGCTCGACTATCACCTGCTCGACGAGCTCGTGAAGCGGATGGAAATCGACGTCATCGACCCGAACGGCACCGCCATCGGCGACGCGCTCGGCGTCGCGGTCGCGCGGCTGCGGCGGAGCACCGCGAAGAGCAAGGTCATCATCTTGCTGACGGACGGCGACAATCAGGGCGGCCGGCTCGCGCCCGAATACGGCGCGAAGCTCGCGAACGAGGTCGGCGCCCACATCTACAGCATCCAGATCGGCCAGGGCGAAGTCGCCGAAGTCCAGGACGGCTTCGATCTCTTCGGCCAGCCGCGTTACGTGCGCATGCCGTTCCGCGTGAATCCGCAGCTCTTGAAAGAGCTCTCCGACAAGACGGGCGGCCACATGTACGTCGCGAGCGACGCGAAGGGCCTGCAGGCGAGCTTCCACGACGTGCTCGACAAGCTCGAAAAGACGAAGCTCTCGGCGAGCGTCGCCCACTTCGAGGACCTTTATCGCTTCCTGCTCGTGCCGGGCGTGCTCCTGCTCGCGCTCGACGCGGTCCTGCGCGCGCTCGTGCTCCGGAGGTTCCCGTGAGGTTCGCGGACTCGATCTGGCTGCTCGGCGCGCTCGGGGCGCTCGGCGTCGGCGTGCTGCTCGTGGTGGGCGCCGTGCTCTCGCAGCGCGCGCTCCGTCGCTTCGGCGACGAGAAGCTCGTGGCGGAGCTCGCGACGGCGCGCGCCGGCGGGCGCCGGGCGCTCAAGGGCGTCTTGCTCGTGCTCGCGCTCGCGCTCGCGTTCGTCGCGGTGGCGCAGCCGCAATACGGCCGCGGCACGCGCGTGATTCCGGCGACGAACCTCGATGTCGTGATCGTGCTCGACTACTCGAAGAGCATGTACGCGCGCGACATTCCGCCGTCGCGCATCGAGCGCGCCAAGGCCGAAATGAGCCGCCTCATCGCCGATCTGCCCGGCGCGCGCTTCGGCGCCGTCGCCTTCGCGGGCGAGACGATGCAGTTTCCGCTGACGAGCGACGGCGCGGCGATCGCTCAATTTTTGCGCCAGTTGAACCCGAACGACATGCCCGTCGGCGGTACCGCCATCGCGCGCGCGCTCGAGGCGGGCCGCGAGCTCCTCGCGCGCGATCCGCTCTCGAAGGATCACAAGAAGGTGATGGTGCTCGTCACCGACGGCGAGGACCTCGAAGGCGACCCGGTGCAGGAGGCGCAGGCGGCCGCGCACGAGCAGCTCACCATCTACGTCGATCAGGTCGGCGGCCGCACGCCGGAGCCGATCCCCGACGTGAACGAGCTCGGGCAAGTCAAAGGCTGGCGCACCGACGAGCAGGGCAAGCCCCTCACGACGGAGCTCTCGGCCGCGGGCGAGGAGCAGCTCGCGAAGATCGCCGAGACGACCGGCGGTCTCATCGCCCGCAGCGAAAAAGGCGAGACGGGCCTCGCGAGCATCGCCGCGCGGCTCCGCCACCTCATGAGCGAAGAGCTCTCGGAGCGCGTCGAGACGGTGTACGCCGACGTCTTCGCCTACCCGCTCGGCCTCGCGCTCTTGCTGCTCGTCATCGAAACCTGGATCCCCGAGGCGAAGCGCCGCGACCGCGCCGTCGTGCCGCCCCTGCCGGAGGATCGTCGCCGGACGCGCAAGCGCCGCACGGCGAAAGCGGCGCTCACGGGCGTCGCCGGCTCCGCGCTCCTCTCGCTCGCGCTCGGCGGCTGCGAGCAAGCGAACGAGCTTTTCACGCGGAGCTCCCCCGTGGTCAAAGACGCGGTGGAGGCGCTCGACGCGGGTGACGCCGGCGCCGCCGTCTCGCTCCTCGAAGAGTACCTGTCGACCGGCAAGTGCGAGAGCGGCAACATCGGCGCGCCGAGCAGCGTCACGGCGCGCCCGAACGCAGCCTTCGATCTCGGCTTGGGCCTCTTCAACATCGCCGAGCGCTTCGGCAAGCGCTTCGGCGAAGATCCTCCGCTCCACGACGGCGGCCGCTCGCAGGAAGAGGAAGCCGAGCTCGCCAAGCGCAGCGCCGAAGTCGACTGCGCGCTCCGCATCGTGCGGCTCGCCGCGACCGACCCGAACGTCTCGCTCGAGCTCCGCGCACGCGCCTTCTACCTGGCGGGAAACCTCGAATTTTTGCGGCGCGATTACCGTTCCGCCGTGGCAAGTTACGACGCGGCGCTGAAGCTCATCCCGGGTTTGCCGGGCGACGCGGGCGACGGCACCGGGCGCGACGCGGCGTACAATCGCGCCATCGCCTTGCGCCGCATCGAGGACGAGGAAAATCAAAAGGACGCCGGCCCGCCCGACGGCGGCGACGACGGCGGCAAGCCCGACGCGGGCAACGACGGGGGCAAGCAGGACCAGCCCGACGCCGGCAAGGACGAGCAGGACGGCGGCAAGCCCGAGCAGCCCGACGCCGGCAACGAAGGCAAGGACGCGGGACAGCCGAACCAGCCGGACGCCGGCTCTCAAAACGGTCAAGACGGCGGCGCGCCGCCCCCCGAACCGAAGCGACAGCCAGAACCGCAGCAAACCCAGAATCAGGACGACCACTTGCTCGACGAGCTCGAGCAGGCGCCGACGCTGCAGGAGCACGACGCGAAGGAGCGCGCGGCACACGCTCGCGGCCGGCCGGGGATGGACGACAAATGAGCACGCGCGCCCTCGCCGGCTTCGGCGGCGCCTTCGCGGTGCTTTGCTTCGCCGGCAGTGCGCGCGCGCAAGTTTCCGTCGAGACGCAGATCGGCGCTCACAAGATCGAGCTCGGCGACAGCGTCCAATTCGAGATCACGGCGACGAGCTCCACGGACGAAGCGCCCCAAAATCCCCACCTCGGCCCGGTGCCGGGTCTCAGCTTGCGCGGACCGAGCCTCGGCAGCCGCACGCAGGTGAGCATCAACAACGGACGCATGGTGCGCCAGAGCGGCATCTCCGCGACCTGGAGCATCCAGGCCGTGAAGGTCGGCACGTACCGCATCGGCCCCGCGTCGGTGGACTTCGGGAGTCAGCACTTTCAGGGCCAGGTGGAAACGCTCGAAGTCGTGCCGCAAGGGACGCTACCGCGCGGCCCACGCGGCGGCGGCGGCCAGCCGTTCGATCCCTTTCGCTTCCTCGATCCGTTCGGCGGCGGCTCGCCGTTTCCGCAGGGCCTCTTTCCGCAAAACGATCAGGACCAAGAGCAGGAGGAGCTGCCGCCGGTCCCCGACGAATACAAAGTCGATCGCGCGCCGGATCCGCTCGCGTTCGTGCGCGTGACCGTCACGCCGAAGCACCCCGTCGTCGGCGAGCAGGTGACGGTGCGGTTTTACGCGTACGGCGGGCGCGGCATGTTCCGGATCAGCAACTCGAACGAGGCGACACACCCCGATTTCCTCGACTACACCGGGCAGGACGATTCCATCGCGAACGGCCTCGTGCGCGTGCCGATCGGCGACAACGTCTTCATCGCGGGCAAGGTGCGCGAGCTCTGCCTGTTTCCGCTCCACGCCGGACGCCTGACGATCGGCGCCTTCTCGCTGACGTTCGACGGCGGCCCCTACCGCGCGAACCCGCCGGTCACGCGCTCGACCGCGCCGGTGACGCTCGACGTGACGGAGCCGCCGCTCGACGGGCGGCCCGCCGGCTATCGTGTCGGCGACGTCGGCACGCTCGAGCTCAGCGCGGCCGTCGATCCGCGCAAGGTCGTCGCGGGCGACGCGGTGAGCGTCGTAGCAAAGCTCGAAGGCACGGGCAGCATCCCGACCGCGCTCCGCGTGCCGGAGCAGCGCGGCGTCGAGTGGCTCGAGCCGACGCACGTGGACGAGGTGAACAACGAGCGCGGCACCGTGCGCGGTTTTCGTGCCTTCACGTACATCGTGAAGCTCCACGACGCCGGCAACGTCGAGCTCGGCAACCTCACGTTGCCGTATTGGGATCCGAAGAAGCGCGTGTACGCGACCGCGCGTGCGGAGCTCGGCAAGGTCGAAGTCGCGCCGAATCCCCAGGCCGCGCCGAGCGCAACCGCGAGCGCCGCCGCGAGCGCCGCCGCCGACTTCGGCGATCCGCTCGCGCTCAAGACGCGCCGCACGCTCGCGCCCTACGCCAAGGCCACGACGCCGTTCACCGACGGCATGCGCTTCTGGTACCTGCTCTTCGGCGCGCCCTTCGCCGTGGCGCTGAGCGGCGTCGGCGTGGATCTCGGCGGTCGGCTGCTCCGCTCGCGAAAGGCGTCGCGCTCGAGCCCGCAACGGCTCGCGCAGGAGTCGCTGCGCGCGGCCGAAGTCGCCGCGCGCGGCTCCGAGATCGCGAAGACGGCGGGCGCCGTCGAACGCGCGCTCTTTCTCGCCATCGAAGCGGGCACCGGCATCCGCGCGCGGGCGCTCTTGAAGGACGACCTCAAGGCGTCGCTCGCCGGCGCGGGCGTGGACACGACGACGGTCGAGCGAACCCTCGAGTTGCTCGACGCCTGCGAATCGGCGCGTTTCACGGGCAAATCGGGCGAGCTTTCGCCGAAGGAGCTCTGCGCGCGCGCGCGCGGCCTCGTCGGCGAGCTCTCGCGAAAGCGTCGGAGCGCGTAGCTTGCGGAGCTTCCGTGGGTCTTCTCTGGTGCTCACGGCGCTCGTCGTCGCGTGCGCGCTCGCGGGCACGGCTTCGGCCGACGCGACCCACGACGAATTCGACGCCGGCGTCGCCGCCCTGGATCGCGGCGCTTTCGGCGACGCCATCGATCACTTCGAGCTCCTCGCCGATCGCGGCTTCGTGCACCCGGACGCGAGCTTCGATCGCGCCGTCGCGTACCTCGGCCGCGCGCGTTCACCCCAGAAACAACCGGGCGATCTCGGCCGCGCCGCCGCCGCTCTCGCCGAAACGCTCGCGTTGCGTCCGGACGATCGCCAAGCCGAAAGCGCGCTCGACGCCGTGCGCTCGGAAATCGGCCGTCAGCGCGCGCGCACCGGCGCGTCGCCCCTCGTCGCGCGACCCCGACTCGTCCGCGCGCTCGTCGGCCTCCTGCCCGAGCAGGCGTGGGGCGTCCTCGGCGCGCTCGGCTCGGCGAGCCTCGCGTGGGGCCTCGCGCTCAGGTTGTTCGTCAAGCGCGTGACGACCGAAGTCCCCGGCGCGCTCGCGATCGGCATCGGCGCGCTGCTCTTGTGTTCGGGCGGCGGCCTCGCGCTCGGAGCGCGGCACTTTCGCCGAACTTCGACGCTCGCCGTCGTGGTCGTGCCCGAAGCTCGCCTGCTCGACGACGCCGGCCGCCCGCTCCCCGTCACGACGAACGGCGACGGCAACGTCGTGCCCGAAGGCGCCGAAGTTTACGTCCTCGAGCGGCACGGCGGGCTCGATCGCGTGGAGTGGGGCTCGACGGACGGCTACGTCGTCGCAGGCCAAGTGCGCGAGGTCGAGGCGCCGGCGGCCGACCGGCGTTGAGCCCGCCGTCGGAGCGCTCGACACGAAGCTTGCGTCGGTTGTTTTTGCGGCGGGCCCGGTTTCGCCCGGTCGGAAACCCGCGCGTCGAGCCGTTCCAGCCGACGCTCCCGCTCGTTAGCGGGGCGCGGCCGCGAGCGCGCGCGCGAAAAACTTCGAGCTTCGCGCGAGCTCGGTCACGTACCCGCGCACGTCCTCGCGCGCGCGTTCCGACAACCGTTCGAAGGGGATCACGTGCTCGTCCGGCACGTAGCGGAACGTGAAGTTCACGCGTCGCGTGCGAAACCCCTCGATCTCGGGCGGCAGCCTGATCCCGGCTCGCTCGTCCACGCGCTGAACGCGGTGGAGCAGCCGATCCTTGTAGAGCGGCCCGCCGAAGAGCTGGAGCGCCCCGTCGTCGAGCCACTGAGTCAAGACGGGCTCGGCTTTTTCTCCCGCGCGCCGGCGCGGCACGAACTGAAACAGCGCGCGCTCGCCGAGCGAGAGCGACGCGACGGGGCCGGGCTCGAAATCACGGTGCTCGCCCACGCGCGCCGAATCGACCCAGCGCCCTTGCTCGAGACGATCCCCGTAGAAGTTCACGAGGCACGTGTTGAGGTGCCAGCCGCGCGGCACGTACTCGCGCGGGAAGGCGCGGCGAGCGCGGGCCTCCACGTCGCGCACGATGTCGGCGAGCACGCGCGGAAACGGCTCGGCCGCGACGGAGCGCTCGTGCACGCCCTTCGGCGGCCGGTAATAGTCGAGGCACGCGAACTGCCAATTGCCGAGCCAGTACACCGGCCGCAGCAAGCGGCGTTGCGCTTCGCCGCGCGGCGGCGGTCGATCGAGCGCGAAGCGATATTCCCAGATGGGCCGGAGCCCCGCGAGAAAGTCGAGGATCTGCGCGCGCGCCGCCGCGTCGAGATAGCGCGCGAGGAGCAGGTGGCCGCGCCCGTCCACGTTCGAGTGGTGCCGGGCGGCGCGCGGCCAGGCCGGACGGCGCGTGACGGTTCTCTGCTTCATCGGCCGGGGTCAGAAAGCATGGCGCCCGCGCCAAGGCAACCGGGCGCGCCCGGGTCGAACCGAGCGGCGTGGTAACGTATGCGTGTTTTGGCTGAGCGCTCGCTCGGGCTCGCGATCGCGGCGGCGATCATCGAATGCACGCTCGCCGCGTGCGGCGGAGCGCCCGCCGCAACGGCGCCCGCCGCCACGGCGCCCGCCCGAACGAGCGCGACGCCGCCGCCCGTCGCGGCGAGCACGCCGGTCGCGAGCAGCGCGCCGAACCCCTCGCCGAGCGCACCCGATGCGCCCGGGCGCCCCTGCGGCGATCTCGACTGCCTCGCCTTCGACGGCTCGCGCGCGGCGTTCGAGCACGCGCTCGCCGGCTCGCCGCGCGTCGTGGCCGTCGGCGAAGCGCACGCTCAGAAAGCGGTCCCGGGCGTCGAGTCCGCGACGGTGCGCTTCGCGCGCGATCTCTTGCCCGTGCTCGCGCCGCGCGTCACCCGCGTGGTGCTCGAGCTCCTCGCGCCCGATCGGCGTTGTGAAGCGCGCCAAACAGCAGCCGTGGCCGAGCGCACGAAGCCCGTCACCGAGCCCCAGCGCGACACGAACCAGAGTGAATTCTTGGCGCTCGGCTTCGCCGCCAAGGCGCTTCACATGCAGGTCGAACCGCTCGTGCCGACCTGCGACGAGCTCGCGCACGTGCTCGCCTCGGACAACGACGTGGGCGCGCTGCTCGAGCTCATCGCGAACGTCACCGCGCGCGAGACGTTCGATTTTCTCGATCACCAAAAACCCGAGCACGCGATTTTGATCTACGGCGGGCTCGTCCACAACGACCTCGCGCCCGCGCCGGGGCACGAAGCCTGGAGCTTCGGACCGCGCGTCGCCGAACACGCGGGCGGGAGCTACGTCGAAATCGATTTGATCGTGCCGGAGCTCGTGAAGAACGAGCCGCCGTGGACCGAACTCGCTTGGTTTTCCCACTACGCGCCCGTGCCGGGGGACGCGCGCACGCTCCTTTACCGGACCGGCCCGCACTCTTTCGTGCTGATTTTTCCCGCGAGCGGCGCTAACGACAAGACGAGAGCCGCGCCGTGACCGCCCTCTTCCCGCTCGAGAATCGCATTCAGAACTACGCGTGGGGCTCGCGCCGCGCGCTCGCCGAGCTCAGCGGTCGAGCCGCCCCGACGGAAGTCCCCGAAGCCGAGCTCTGGATGGGCGCGCATCCGCTCGCCTGCTCGCGCGCCGGACACGCCGCGGGCCCGACGCTGCTCGAGCTCATCGCGAGCGCCCCGGTGGCGATGCTCGGCGAACGCGTGGCCAAAACCTACGGCAAGCTCCCGTTCTTGATGAAGCTCCTCGCCGCCGCGGAGCCGCTCTCGCTCCAGGCGCACCCGAGCGAGGCTCAAGCGCGCGCCGGCTACGATCGCGAAGAGGCGGCCGGCGTGCCGCTCACCGCCCCCACGCGCAGCTACAAGGACCCGCACCACAAGCCCGAGCTCATCTGCGCGCTCACGCCGTTTTCGGCGCTGGTCGGCTTTCGTCCGACGCGCGACACGGCGCATCTCTTCGCCGCGCTCGGCGTGCCCGATCTCACGCGCACGGTGCACGCGCTCCGGCACGAACCGGCGCCGGTCGCGCTCCACGGGCTCTTCGAGCTCGTCACGCGTTCGTCGGCCGAAGCACGGCGTGAGCTCGCCGACACGACGCTCGCCGCCTGTCGCGCCCGGCGCGATTCCGTCTCCGATTTCTCGGCCGAGCTCGCCTGGGGCGTCCGCATCGGGGAGCTCTATCCCGGCGACGCCGGCATCGTGCTCGCGCTCGCGTTGAACCTCGTCGTGCTCGAGCCGGGCGAGGCCGTCTACCTGCCCGCCGGAAACCTCCACGCGTACCTCGAGGGCACGGGCGTCGAAATCATGGCGAGCTCCGACAACGTGCTCCGCGGCGGCCTCACGCCGAAGCACGTCGACGCCGCCGAGCTCCTGCGCGTGCTCGATTTCCACGCCGAACCGGTCCGGCTCGTCGCGACGGAAACGCACGGCTCGCTCGTGCGTTACATCACGCCCGCGCGTGAATTCGACCTCTCGCGCCTCGAGCTCACGACGGGCGAGCTCGTCGTCGACGCGGTGAGCGGCCCCGAGATCGTCGTCGTGACCCGCGGCGAGCTCACGCTGCGGCGCGCGGACGAAAGCACGACGCTCGCGGCGGGCGCGTCCGTCTTCGTTCCCGCCGCGGGCGGCGCCTACACGATCGCCGGCGCGGGCACCGCATTTCGTGCCCGCGTGAACGACGCGTGAGCCGAACGCGGCGCTCCGCTCAGCGGATCCCGTTGTCGCACTGGCAATAGCCGGGCGAACCGTCCACGTACGTGCACGTGCCTTCGTTTTGGATGCACGCGCAGGGATCGGACGAGCCGCACGGCAACTGAACCGCACACTCGAACCCGCCCCCGTTCGCGACACCGCCGACCTGATCGACGCACACGTGACCGGAGCCGCAATCGGAGTCCGCGCTGCACGCGGGGCACGTCGGCTTGCTGCCGATTTGGCACGTCTCGTTCGCGTCGCAGTAGGCGAGCGGCGCGACGCAAACGCCGGGACC
The DNA here is from genome assembly GCA_035499895.1 of Polyangiaceae bacterium. Lineage (GTDB taxonomy): Bacteria > Myxococcota_A > Polyangia > Polyangiales > Polyangiaceae > PMG-095. The sequence goes on from DATJXW010000139.1 coordinate 30,733, forward strand.
GCCCGTGCACGACGGCTGACATTCGTCGCCGCACGTCTTGCCCTGACACGCCTGGTCCGGACAGCTGCCGGCAGTCGTCTCGCACGTGCCGTCGACGCAGTGCGCCGTGGCGCACGCGGACGAGCCGTCGGGACACGCTTGGCACAAGTCGGGAACCGCGCAGTCGCCGTCGACCTTGCACTCGGCGCCGCACGTCGGCTTGACCGCGCTGCACGTGCCGCTCGCGTCGCAGAAGCGCGCAAGATTGTCGGAAATACAGCCGCTCGCGGCCGGATCGCAGAGCGCGCACCCGTCCCCGCACGTCTTGCCGCCGCACGGATCGTACCCGCCGGAACCGGCGCTCCCGCTCGACCCGGCCATGCCGGCGCCGCCGCCCGTCGACGTGGTTCCGCCGCTCGCGCCGCTACCCCCGGTGCCGCCTTTGCCGCCCTTGCCGCCTTTGCCGCTGCTACCGCCGGTCGCGTCGCTGCCGCCGGTGCCTGTGGTGCCGCCTTTGCCTCCGTCGGCGCCCGTCCCGCCGGAAGCGTCCGTTCCACCACTCGCGCCCGAGCCGCCCGCGCCGAGCCCCGCCGTCCCGCTCGCGCCGGTTCCCGCCATGCCGGCCGCCGCGCCCATCCCGCCGTGGTCGGTTCCGTCACCGAGCTCGGTGAAACCACTCGTGCAGCCGGCCGCGAACGCCAGCACGCCGAACGGCAACGCAATACTCAAGGATCTCATGTTCGCCTCCCGTCAAAAGCCCAATCTGACGCGCCTATCCCCGCGCGGCCGGAGCTGGATCAAGGAAACGACTCGCCGAGCACTTGGCGCGCGCGCGCCGCGTTCGGACTCGACGGATACGCCGTCGCGAGGCGTTCGGCGACGGAGCGAGCCGCGCTCGTCTGACCGAGCTTCAACAGCGCCTCCATGCGTAAATAGAGCGCTTCGGGCGCGAACTTACGCCGGCTGAAGCCCGCCTCGTACGCGTCGAGCGCCGTCAGCGTTTCCGCCGCGTCCCCCCGCGCGAGCGCACCGCGCGCCCGGTCGACGAGCGCCACCTCTTCGGCCAAGCGCTCCGCGTCGAGGGGCGCAGCCGAGTCGTTTGGCTCGGCTGCGGAATCGGGACGCACCAGCGCGCGCCGTGCCGTTTTCGTAGTTGGGGGCGACGCGACGTTCGGCGCTTTTTCGGCGACGTTCGCTACGTTCGGCGCCGTCGCGACGTTCGGCGCCGTCGCGACGTTCGGCGCCGTCGCGGGGACGTTCGGCGCCGTCTCCACGCCGTTCGGCACCGTTGCCGCAACGTTCGGCACCGTTGCCGCAACGTTCGGCATCGTTGCGACGCCGTTCACTCCCGCGCTTCGCGCGGTCGCCGTCACCGCCGCGTGTTCCGACGCGCCGCTCGCACGCACGTGCTTCACCGCGACCGTCCCGCCTACACTCGCGACCACGAGAGCGCCGCCGACGAGCCCCCACTTCACGAGCGCGCTCGTCACGACCACGCCCGTCGCCTTGCCGGCCGCAGCGGCGCCCGCGGCACCGGCCGTCGCGGCTCCCGCCGTCGTCGCGGCGCCCGTCGCACCCGCGCCGAGCCCGAGCGCCGTGAGCGCGCGCGAGAGCGACGCATCCGGCGGACGTTCCGCGGACGCCGCGTGAATCAAGCGTTCGACCGCTGCGGGCGGTCCGTCGTCCAGCCAGCGTTTCGGCTCGTTCATCGCATGACTCCGGCGTGGCGCAGGCGCGCTCGGTAACGGACCACGCGCGCTTCGATCTCGTCACGGGCGCGCTTCAGGCGCGAGGCCACGGTGCCCGGCGGAATGCCGAGCGCTTCGGCCACCTCGCTCTTCTTCAGTCCCTCCACGTCGAACAGCACGAAGATCGCCGAGAGCTCAGCCGGCAGCTCCGCGAGAATGCCGTCGAGCAACGCCCGCGCCCGGCGCTGATCGACGAGCTCGTCCGCCGTCGGCGCGTCGGCTGCCGTGTCGGCGTCGTCGAGCCCGGGCGCTTCGGGCCGCCGCCGGTGCGCACGATGCGTCTTCGACGCGACGTGCGCGGCCGTACGAAACAGAAACGCGCGCTCCGAGCCGCTCGCGATGTCGCCGAGTCGCTCCGTCGCGATCAGAAAAACTCGCTGCGCGGCGTCGTCGGCATCCGCGGGCGAGAGCCCGGCGCGCCGGAGCACGCGCCACACGAACGCGTATTGCCCGCGGACGAACTCCTCTTTGCGACTTGCGTCCACGGCGAGAGGCGTCGTGAGAGCCGTCACGGGCACCATGGCCGTTCCAACTGACACCATGCGCCCATCCCCCGGCCCGAGCACCTGGATCGACAAATCGACCGAGTGACGCCCCCGATTTTTCCAGGGACAGACCGTGATCACCGAAAACCGGCCCTAGAGCCGGAACCCGGCGCCAAGCTCACCGCCGAAGACGACGGCCGGCTCCCTGAAGGACGACTGCCGTGCGCCAGCGGTGACGACACCGAAGCGCTCGCGAGAAAGGGGCACGGCGCCGTCGAAATCGAGCACGAGCACGACCGGATCGATGTGTCCGACGAAGCGCGCGAGCAGTCCCGGCACGGCCCACAGCGACGAGCCGCCCTTCGTGCTCGCGAGCCGCGCGTTGCTCTCACCTTGCCCATAGAGCGACCCGAGCTCCATGAACGCGCACGGCTCGAAGGCAACCGCGCGACTGCCGACGGCGAATGGACAGCCGTCGGCGCGCGCGCTGAGCCGGCGAAAGCGCGCCGGCACGCCGCCCGTATGCACGAGGCCGGACCAAAGTGCGGCCCCCGACAACCCGAAGCGCGGCCCGGCAAGCTCCAAGGTCGCGAACAGCGCGGGGCCGAACGCGGCGTCCGGACCGACGCCCGTGGACGTGACCGAAGCGGCTCCGAAGCGCACGTGCGCGCCGCTCGTCCGCGCCGGCGCCGCTCGCGCGGGGGCGCGAGGTTCGGGACCGGCGGGGTGACGGAAACGGGCAGGCGCGGCCGGAATCGGCTCCGATTTCGGCGCAGACGCGCCTTTCGGCACGGGCTCCGCGAGCGGCTCGGGTGCGGCTTCGGGCTCACTCTGCGAGAGCGCTTCTTCGACGCGCGACTCGATCGCGAGCGCGGTCACGAGCGCCATCCCGTTCACCACGTCGTCGCACTTCTGCCCTGCCACACTGCGCGTCACCTCGTCCCCTTGCGGATTCAGAAACGCGATCGCGGCGACGTAGCGCTCGCCACGCCGGTTCACGGTAACGCTGATCCGCCGCGCGACCTCGTCCGGCGCCGCCTCCCAATCGCCGCTCACGCGCGCACGCACCTCGTCGTGAAACGTGCTCGCGTCGGGGCACTCGGCCGGCGCCGAGTACACGAGCGCGATGCGCTCCGGTTCGGCGTGCGCAGCGTTGCCCGCCAGAGCATACAGCGCGAAAACCACGCTCGCCTTAGCGCATCCAAAGAGCCGACACCGGAAACTCGATCGCATCGAAGGGTCGCAGGCGCGCTGGAGCATCGCCCTCGACCGTTTGCACGATACGATACGTGGGGCCGTCGAGCTCGAGCACTTCAACGAGCTTCTCGCGCGGCTCCACGAACCAGGCGAAGGCGACCTTCGCGACCGCGTTTGAACGGCGGCCCGAGCAATAGAAGGACCATAGCGCGACGGTTGCTTGACGACCTCATACATACGCCTAGTATGAATGCATGCATACGGTCCGTATGACGATGAACATCGACGAAGCGCTCTTGAGGGAGGTGGTCGAAGCGCACCCCGGCGTGACGAAGACGGCACTCGTCGAGGACGGTTTGCGCGCCATTCTCGCGCGCAACGCTGCCGAGCGGCTGGCTACTCTCGGCGGAAAAGCACCGAAGGCGCGTCGCGCCAAACGCTCCGCTTGGAAGCGGCGGTGATTCTCGTCGATGCGAACGCGTGGATAGCGCACCTACGGCGTCGCGACGCCCGACTCGTTCGATTTCTGCTCCAGCAACGCGTGCGCACCTGCGACGTGGTGCTCGGCGAGCTCAGGCTCGGTTTCGGCCTCCCGAAAAATTTCGCTCGCGACCTGGCTGCGTTGCCGCGCTTGCCGAGTCCGGCCGCCGAAGAGACCCGGATCTTCATTGAGCGGCACTCGCGCTCCTTCGCCGGCTGCGGTGTCGGCTGGGCGGACGCGCAGATCATACTCGCGGCCACCAGGGCGGGAGCGCGCCTTCACACCGCGGACAAGCACGTCAAGCGCGTGTGCGCCGCCGTCGGCGTCACGCTCGCCTGAAGCGAGCCTACACACGCGCCGGGCCGAACGCCGTGTCTGGCCCGACACCCGTCGACGCGACCGACGCCGCGCCGAAACGCACGCGGGTGCTGCCGTTCGCGCGGGGCGGCGCGGTGGGCGCGGAGGCTCGGGTTTGGGGCGCGGCGTTGCCCGCGGGGGACGGCGACGCCGCGGCTGCGGCAGGCGCGGGGTTCGGCGCGGCCGCGCCGGCCGTCGCAGGCTGGGCTTTGGGTTCCGGAGGCGCGGGCGAGCGCAATCCGGTTCGCCGCCGCGCTCGCCGACGTGACGAGCGCCGCGCGAGCGACCGCGAGCGCTCGGTCGCCGCTCTTGCCGGCCCGGAGATCCGGCTCAGAACAGCATCATGAAGCGGAGCCGCCCACCGAGCTCGGTGTTCGAGAGGGCGTTCGAGGACGGCGTCTCGCTCTCGTCGTTGTTGCGGAAGTTGCCGTGCGAGCCGACGAACTTCACGTAGTAGCGCTCCCAGAACGTGTACTGAATCGCGAAGAAGGTGTTGAACACGTCCGCCGTGTCCACCTTGCCGAAGTTCGGATCGGCCGGGCCGTTCGGGTCGGGCACGCCGTTCGTCGCGGTCCGGTTGGCGTTCTTCTTCAGATCTTCCCAGTGCGTGAAGTCGATGCCGAAGCCGACCAAAAGCGACTTCACGATGTGGGCGTTCAAGAAGCCGCCGACGCTGCGCGTCGTCGTGCTGGACGCGGGGTTCGGCACACCCTGGTCGTTGATCACGTCGACGAAGCCCTCGGCGAAGTTGATGCCGCCCTCGATCCAGGGATCGAGCACGAACTGAGCGGCGACGCCGGCACCGTTGCGACGTTCGCGCTGGTGCGCGTGGTCCGCTTGCGGAATGTTCTTACCGTATTCGTAAGCCGCCTTGAGTTTGACGACACCGAGATCGAGGATCGCGACGGGACGAACGGCAGTCGTATTGTAGCTACCGAACGTACCAATCTGTCCGAGCACTTCACCGCGCAGGTAATTGGTCGGATAGACGTGCAGCGCGTAATTGCCGGGGCCGTTCGCGCGATCCCAAAAGAAGTCCGCGCCGTAGATCGGCGGCGGGTGAATCGACAGCGTCGGGTGATCGGCGCCCGTACGTTCGAGCGTGTTCAGATCGAGACCCATGCCGTAATGGTAGAGTTCCCAACCCTGAAAACGGCCGGCAGTGAGGTCGAACAAGTTCCACTTGCCGACGCGCACGTAGAGGTCGTCGATCTGACCGAGGAAGCCGCCCTGGGGAACGTCGTTGCCTTGCCCGACGAGCTCCATCTGGCCTTGAGCGAACCACCCGTCCTCCGTGCTGTAGGTCGGGCTCGCGCGGAAGACGGCGCGATCTTGTTGCGCCCAGCGCTTCAGATTGGGGGCGAGTTTCTTCTTCGTCGTCGTGATGCGCGCGTAGCTCAAGTCGCTCCAAAGCGATCCGGAGAGACCTACCACCGTGGACGCGTGTCCGGGCGTCCACGGCAGGTACGGCCACTGGTAGCCCTGCATCGTGAGCCAGAGCGAGCTGTACTTGAGCCCCCGCACGCGGGGTTCGGGGTACGCCGAGCCGGGCAACTCCTCGACGCCGATTTGACCCACCGTCTTCTCGCGTTCGAGCTCTGCGGGTGGCAGCGCGCTCGCGGGCGGCGCGGGCGCCGTTGCCGGAGCTTCGACCGTCGCCTGCGCCTTGGCCTTCTCTTCGTCCTTCGCCTCCGGCTTCGTGTCCGTGGAGGGCGAGGCGTCAGCTGCCGGCGCCGCGTCGGGCTTGGGAGCGTCACTCGGCGGCGCGTCGTCTTGAGCGAGTGCCGAGGTGGTTAAGCCGAGGCAGAAGAGGGCGGCTTGCAGAGCTACGCCGAGCCCGAAAACCTTCGATCGAGTTCTCATGAGTATTTCCGATTGGCGAGGCGGGGAGACCGGCTCTTACATTTGGACGGTGAAATTGTCCATCACTGTCCGACCGTGAACGTGCCCATTTGCTTCAGGTCCTTATCGTCCCCACTCGGGCCGACGAGCACGGTGTACTGACCTGGGTCCACGCCCCACGAGCCGTTGTTGCCGCCGTTCCAGTGCTTGAGGTCCCAAACGCGGACCGGGAGAGACACGTCGGCTTCCGCGCCGGCCTCGAGGTGCTGCTTGGCGAAGCTCGCGAGCACCTTCACCGGGCGCGACGCGTTCACGGTCGTACTCACGGCCTGCGGACCCTTGACCCAGAGGAAGACGACCTCGTCACCGGCCACCGTGCCGCTGTTCTTGACGTGCGCGGTTACGTTGACGATCGCCTTCGTCGTCACGTTCGTGCACGGCACGTCGATGCCCGTGTAGTCGAACGTCGTGTAGCTCATGCCGTGACCGAACGGGAACACGAGCTGCTTGGGCGTGCCGGCGGCCGCGAGCTGATCGTACAGGCGATAGCCGAAGAAGTAACCCATGACCGTGGTGCCGGAGGGGTCCTTGAATTGCGGCAAATCCGACTCGAGCGGCCAGGCTAGCGCCGTCTTGCCGCTGAAGTTCGCGCCCTTGTCGGCGAACATCAGCCGAGCGAGCGCGTTACCCTGGCGAATACCACCATAGCCGGCCCAGATGGTCGCCTGGTTCTGGTTCGCGTTGCTGAGCCAGGGCACGTTCACGATCGAGCCCGACATGACGATGATCACGGTCGGCTTGTTCAGTGCGAGGACTTCGCTCACGAGCTGAGATTGTGGTTCCGTGGGTCCCCCCGGCGGGTTGCCCGGCGCAGTCGACGAGGGCAGCTCGAGTGACGAGCGATCGCCACCCGCGGCGATGGCGTACTCCTCACCTTCGTCGCCGGGCGTGTAGCCGACGACCATCACGATCACGTCGGCGTTGGACGGAATCGTGGCCACGTCCGCGCCGGTAACGAGCGTGGTCGCGGTCACGTTGGGCGTGCCGTGAGTCGCTCCGATGTTCTGGAGCCCCTGAAAGACGGAAACGGACTGCGACGGATCGGCGTTCACACGGCTCGAGCCGCGATCACCGAGCACCACGTCCTTCGCGAAGTTGAAATAACAGGCCGTCGAGCTCGTGCCGGTGCAGCTCTTCGGCACGGTCGTGCTCTGGAGCGAGAAGTTTTCACCAGCGCCGACCACGGCGATGTTCGCGACTGTACCGAGCGGCAACACCGGCTTGCCCGCGGCACCGTTCGTGAGCAGCACGGCCGACTTCACTTCCGTGTCTTCAGCGAGCTGCAGGTGGTCGTTGTTCGTGGCGATCGACCCCGTGAGTGGAGCGCCTGCGAGGGCTGACTTCACGTTGCCCAGACCCCACGGGTCGGCGGTGTGAGCGGTCTTGAAGCGGAACTTCTGCTCGAGGATCTGTCGCACGAGCTCGTCGATCTGCGCTTGCGTGACGCCATTGCCAAGGACGCTCGGCAGCTGCCCGAAGTTCAACCACCACGGTAACTCGATGTTGAGCCCCGCGTTGACCGCGTTAATCGTGTTCATCTGTGCGTCGTTGGTGGCGACCGACATCACCTCGCCGGGCGGCATCGCCCACCAATCCGAGAGCACGAGGCCCTTGAACCCGAAGTCGGTGCGCAAGATGTCGGTGAGAAGGTGCTTGTTCACCGTGTTCTTCGTGCCGTTGATCAGGTTGTACGACGCCATGATCGCCGCGACGCCGCCGTCCTGAACCACCATCTCGAAATGCCGCGAGTAGATCTCGCGCAACGTCTGCTCGTCCATCTGTGCATTCTGCGTCGCGCGGCCGTTCTCGATGTTGTTCGCGGCAAAGTGCTTGGCGCACGAGGCGACGTGCGCCTGGATACCGGCCGTCATCGCCGACGCCATGCGGCCGACGTGATACATGTCCTCGCCGTACGTCTCCTGCGTGCGACCCCAGTACGGGTGGCGGATGATGTTCATGCAGGGGGCGAGCAGCATGTTGTTCTGCGAGCCCGCCACCTCGTCGCCCATCGCTTCGCCGACGTCGTATTCGTTGTTCACGTCCCACGAGGTGGCGCGCGCCGATTCGACCGGGAAGACGGTCGAGAAATCACTGCCGTCGTCGGCGCGGTCCGGTTTCTGCTTGGCGTCGAGGTTCACGCCGCGGCCGGCGTCACGGTATTTGTAGCCTCGAATGTTGTTACCGGCGCCGTCCGTGACATCGAGACTCCGCTCGATGTCCGTGAAATCCCAGCTCTGACCGCTGTTCGACCCCTGCATCTCGGAGTACTTCATGGCCGGGTCGGTCATGGAGTTCAGCTCTTGCTGAGCCTGCATCAACACGGTCTGATCCTGCGTGTACCCGGGCATCGTGTGCGGATCCCACTGCTGCGAGGTCGCATCCATGCACGTGAATGCGCCGCTGCCGCCCGCGCCACTGCCGCCGCCGCCGGTCCCACCGCTCGTCCCCGTGTCACCGCCGGTGCTCGGCGAAGTGGACCCGCCGGAACCTGGCGACGTCGAGCCCCCCGCGCCTGTCGAAACGGCACCGTTGTTCTTGTTGATCTCGTCGAGGAACTCTTGCGAGTGACCGACGCAGCCCACCGCCGCCAACATGAGGACGGACGTGATCGCGGCGGGGAACAACCGAAACTTCTGACTCATGACGGCGAACTCCTTGGGGGCGAAACTCTAACGGGCGAAAACAAGCACAGGACAGACGTGGCCACCACCCGTCCACGCGGACCTGGTCCGGTTTGGCGCACTGCGGCGCGAACCTTAGCGCAACCGCTGCGCTTCGGGTCCTCTCGTTTGTGCAGCGAAAACCGAGAGCTTTTTCAGAAGTAGGGCCACTTTCCGCTTGGATAGTGTCCCGGCCGGGCTCATCCATGCCGGCGATCGAGGATTCCCGGAACCCGCCGACAGGATCGCGCTTCAAGAAAGAATGTTTGGGGTGGGGTGGATCGGCCGGCCGCAAGATGCTCGCGCACCGCGACGCCTGCCTCGCGCGCCACACGGATTTAGAGAACCGGTTCCCGTCGCGTCGCGAGCTCGGGCAACGCCGAGCCCGAACGTCTAAGGGTTAGCACTCCCCTCATCGGTATTCGCCGGCACCGGACAAGGCACTCCCGTATATCCCTTCTCGCCTTCCGGAATGCGACACGGATTGACCTCGATCCGGCGCGTGCGCGCTTTGTACGTCACGCGCCGCTTCTCTTCTTTTTTCGTCCCGTCGGGGAAGGTCAAGATGCGTGAGACGATGACGGACCAGCCGATGCTGCCGGGCTGACTCACGTGCTCTTCGTCGGGGGAGACGCGCGGATTCGGGATGATTTCGAGCGGCGCGGGCACGATGTTCTGACGTTCCGATACTTCGGCGCGCACTTTGCGGCCGCCGTTGTCGCCGTAGAGCTTCACCGTGATCGAGGTGTCGGTGTAGGACGTCTTGATCAACAGGCCGGCGCTCGTGTCGTTCTTGAAGATGATGTCCGGTTTGGGCCACGACAGCGTGGCTTCGTGGCCCATGGGGTAGCGCGGGAACCAATACGTGTGCGGCTGGCGCTCGATGATGTCGTAGCCGCCGTGGAAGAGCGCGTTGAAGAGGGTCGTCGCGAATTGGCTGATGCCGCCGCCGATGCTGTCGACCATTTCGCCCTCCTCGATGGTCGGCGCGGGGACGAAGCCGGCCTTGAGCGTGCGCGGGCCCACGAGCGCGTTGACCGACACGGTCTCGCCCGGCAACACCACCGTGCCGTCGAGAATGTCGGCGATGCGATGGATATTGGACACGCGCTTTTCACAGCACGGGTGGCGCGTGGTGAACGAGCTCACGAGCCCTTTGACGCCGAGCGCTTCGGCTTGCGCCGTCGTGAGCGTCGGATCCGGACGGCGCGCGAGCGGCAAGTCGCCGGTGCGATTCGCGTCGTTCACGGCCGCGCGGAGCGCGTCGGGCACGCGGTCGAGCTCGACGCGCAAACCCGGCCGCCCCGGCACCACGCTCACGACGCCCGCGGGCGACACGTCGAACTTCGCGTTCGCAGGCTCGAGCTCCACGCTTTTTCGCACCGGCTCGAAGAGCTTCGCGAGCGGCTCGGCGCCGAACACGAGCCGTAACCCCGTGTCCGTGCGCTCGGTCGCGAGCACCGTGCCGAGCTCCGCCGGCGCGAGCGTCACCGAAGCCACGGGCTCGCTCGAGCGCAACGTGAGCGGCCCCGCGAGCAAGCCGCGCGCTTCGGTCGCGGCGGCGTGCGCCGCGTCCGGCGGGAGCGGGGCGGGCGCGCTCTCGAGCGGCAACGTCACGTCGTCGGGAGCCGTCGCGACGAACGCCGCGAGGAGCGCTCGTTCCGCGTCCGCGCGCGCGACGCGACGCCCCGCCTTCGGCGGAAGCTCCTTCACGTCGCCGTTCGTCACGGCAATCCCGCCCGCGAACGGCCGATCGCCGAGCGCCGCCGCCTCCCACGTTTCGAGCCGCTCGCCGAAGAGCTTCCGGTCGAGCACCGCGACGCCGCGCACGTCGACGGGCGTGCTCTTCCGCCGCCAATATCCGAGCACGCGCGGCATGAAGCCGCCTTCGCGCCCGACGCCGAGAGCGCGCTCGCGCGTGCGCGCCGCGTCGAGCCCGAGGCCAATGTCGTTCGGCGCGAGCTCGAAGCGCTTGCCCGCGAGCGTCACGGCGAGCTTTCGCGACGGCGCTGCGAGCGAGCGCGCGTACGCCGCGATGTCGGCGTCGAGCTCGGCGCGCGTGTGCCGCGCAATCGTCACTCCCGCGAGTGTCACGCCGCCGAGCACGCGATCCGGCCCACCGCTCCGAACCTCGAGCCATGGTAAGAACAGCGCCCCGAAGATCACGCAGAGCGCCGCGATGGCGGGCAACGCACGGCGCGCCGCGCGGGGAAATTTGCCCGTCGGGCTCGGCGAGTTTTCCTGAGCTATTTCGGCCAAGTCGGGGCGGAGCCTACGCCGGCTTCGAGGAAAATGCCGACCCGCGAACGACAAAGGTCGCAAGCGGCGCGTCCACGCGAGCGGGCGTGCTAGGTTCACGGCATCTTGTGGGTTCGACGTTCGGCCATTCGCCCCGTGCCCGCCTACGCCACGGTCCCGGCCCACGCGCTCCAAAGCGTGCGTGAGAGTCTCGCGGAGGACGACGAAGAGGCGCGCGCCCAGCTCGACGAGGCGTTCGAGCGCTTCGAGCGTTCGCAGCCGGCCCTCGCCGCGCACCTCGCGGAGGTGCTCGGGGAGCCGCTCGACGAGACGGCGCTCGCGCTCGGTTATTTCCTCGCGCTCACCGTGTGGCTCGCGTTCGAGCGCGCCCACGGCCAGCACCTCGACGCCGTGACGGAAGAGCAAATCCGCGCGACGGGCGAGCTTTTGAGCCTGGACGAGGAGCTTCGCCGCAGCGATCCGGCCGAATCCCTCGATACGGACGACGTGGTGGCGATGGAGCAGCCGCACATTCTCGCCTTCGTCCACGAGCACATCGACGCCACGCTCGAAGCGCACGCCGAGCAAATCGACGTGGACGACGTGCACGGCGTCTACCGCGTCGTGCTCGTCGAAATCCTCGCCCTCTCGTACGCCGTCCGCCGCCCCGACGGCTTCCCCGTCGCGAAGACCGAGCTCCTCGCTTAACGCAACCGAGCTCGAGACGGACGTGCGAGCGTCGGCGACGCCGGCTCAGCGGCGCGCTTGCTCGGCGGCCTTCAGCCGTTCACCGATGATGACGCGGAGCGCGCCGAGGTCGTAACGCGACGGCCGGTTGTCGCCCGACTCTTCCGCCACCGTCTGCACGATGTGATCGACGATCTCGCGCGGTCGGTCGGGCACTTTGAGCTCCTCGCCGAGTTTCTTCAGCGCCGCTTTCTCGCCGTCGGAGACGACGCCGTCCATGCGCGCGATCCACGCCGCGACGCCGTACACGTAGAGCCGGTCTTCCTTCGACAAGCCTTTGCGGTCGATGACTCCGAGATCGATCGGACTCTTCGTCGCGGCTTCGATCTCGGCGATTTCCTCGAGCTCGAGGCCTTCTTCGAGGGCACAGCGCACGATGGCGTCGGCCTCGTCCGCTTCGAGCTTGCCGTCCGCCCACCCCACGGCCGCGAGCGCTACGTACACGTCTCGTCCCAAGCGAGTCTTTTCCGCCATGACTCCACAGATACACTAGATCGACCCAGGGCGTAAGGCTCCTTCTCCGGTACACTCGGCTCCGCCGTGACTTCGCGCAACGAACCTTCGCCCTTTCGCGTCGGCGTCGACGAGAACGGCCTCGGGTCGCGACTCGGGCCGCTCGTCGTCACGGGCGTGCTCGCGCGCGTGAACGCGGCAGGCGCGGCGACGCTCGGCAAGCGGCTCCCGCGCTCGCTTCGCGTGTCGCTCGACGATTCGAAGCGCCTCGTCTCGCACGCCGACGTGCGGCTCGGTGAAGCGTGGGCGCGCGAGCTCGTGGCGCCCGACGTGGAGACGCCCGGCGCGCTCTTCGAACGGCTGTCGCTCGAGGGCGTGCCGAAACTCAGCGAACGCTGCCCGAAACACGCCGAGTCGCAGTGCTGGAGCCGGGACGGCGAGGCGTTCGCCGCCGAACCCGCGCTCCGCAAACGCATCGCACGACACCGCGCGCTCCTCGCCGGGCGCGGCGTCGAGCTCCTCGCCGTGCGCTCGAGCGTGCTCTGCACCGACACGCTCAATCGCGCGCGCCGCGCCGGGCACAATCGCTTCGTCAGCGACTTGCACGCGATGGAAAAGGTCGTGCTCGCGCTCCGGCACGAGGCCGGCGCCGACGTGACGGCCGTGTGCGGCAAGGTCGGCGGCATGAACGAGTATTCGCGCTTCTTCGGTCCGCTCGGCGGCTGGCTCCACAACGTGCTCGACGAAGGTCACGCGCGGAGCAGCTACCGTTTCCCCACGGTCGGCGAGATCGCGTTCGTGCGCGACGCCGACGCGAGCGATCCGCTCGTGATGCTCGCGTCGCTCGTCGGCAAGTACGTGCGCGAGCTCTTCATGACGCGCATCGCGCGCCACTACCCGAACTTCGACCCGGAGGCGCGGCCGAGCGGCTATCACGACCCGGTGAGCGGCTCCTTCGTCAAGCGCACGGCGCTCGTGCGCAAGCGTCGCAAAATGCCGGACACCTGCTTCGAGCGCGAGCGCGACGCGCCCGGCTCCGATTTGGCCGAGCTCGACTAGCGTTTAGCCTTGGCGGTCGCCTCGGGCGCGTTGGTACGCGTCTTGCGTTCATCCGCGGGCTCATGGATCACGCGCTGAACGCCGCCGAGCGAGCGACCGAACGCGCGGACGAACGCTTGCTTTCGGGCCCGCTCGCGCTCGAGGTCGCCCGCTTCGGCGCGCCGCTCGCGCTCGGCATGGGCCTCCAGACGGCGTTCAATCTGGTCGACGCGTACCTCATCGGGCACCTCGACGCGGGCGTCGCGGGCGCGGCGCTCGGCGCCGTCGGCATCTGCGATCAGCTCGCCGCGCTCGGCACCATCGTGAGCTACGGCCTCACCACGGCGACGGCCGCGATGGTGAGCCGCCGCCACGGCGAAGGAGACAAGGCAGGAGTCGAACGCGCGGCCTGGCAGTCGCTCTACCTCGTGCTCGGCCTTTCGCTCGTGTTCGCGCTCGGCGGCTTGCTCGGCGCGGGCGCGCTCGTGCGCGGCGCCATCGGCGCGAAGGGCATGGTCGCGACGCTCGGCACGCGTTACCTGCGCGTGATGATGGCGGGAAGCTTCAGCATCTTCCTCTTGCTCCATCTCACGAGCCTCGCGCGCGCCCTCGGGAGCAGCAAGACGCCCGTGCTCGTGCTCGTCGCCGCGAACGCGCTGAACTTCCTGCTCGCCGTGCTCATGGTCTACGGCCCCGGGCAGGCGCCGGCCATTTTCGGCTGGGGTCCGCCGCTCGCGCGGCTGCTCCACGTGCCGCGGCTCGGGCTCATGGGCGCCGCGTGGGCGACGCTCCTCGCGCGTTTCGTCGCGCTCGGTCCGGCGTTGTGGCTCCTCGTCGGCCGCTTCTCGCTGTTGCGCCCATCCGCGCACGCTCGCTTCGATCGCGCGCTCGCACGCGACATCGTGAAGCTCGGCTGGCCCTCGAGCGCCCAGCTCGTCGCGCGCATCGCGGCGATGCTGCTCGTGCAAACCCTCGTCGCGCGCGCTTTCACCACGGACACCGATCAATCCGCGACGACCGCGCTCGGCATCGTGTTCCGGCTCGAGACGATGGCGTTTTTCGTGGGGCTCGGCTGGGGCAGCGCCGCGCAGACCTTCATCGGCGTGAATCTCGGCGCGAAGCACGCCGAGCGCGCGAAGCGCTCGGGGTATTTCGCGGCGCTCTACAACGCGGTCATGATGGGCACGCTCGCGCTCGTCTACGTCGTGTTCGGCTCGACCATCGTCGCCTGGTTCGACGCGGACCGACACGTCGTCGATCTGAGCCTCACTTATTTCCGCTGGGTCGGCCCCTCGTACCTCGGGCTCGGCGTCGGCATCGTGCTCGGCTCCGCCATGCAAGGCGCGGGCGCGACCAAGCTCGCCTTCTACCTCGACGCCGCCGTCATCCTGCTCCTCCAAGTTCCGGCGAGCCTCGTCGTGGGCTTCGCGCACGGGGCGAGCTTCGAGCACCTGTGCATGGTCGTCGCCGCCACGTACGTCGCCTTCGCGGTCGTCTATGTCCTCGGCTACCGCGGCGGCCGCTTCCTGAAAGCGCGGCCCGTCTAGGGGCTGTCCCTAGATCAGTCGCGACTCTCGATCTCGGTTTCGATCCCAACGCGGAGACGCTCCGGCGCGTGGTCACGCTCGCGCCCCGTGGAAGGGGTCGCGGGCATGGTGATTCGTCTATACAGTCTAAGTTGTATAGACAAACTCTCACGCCGCAAACACCGACCGTCCGCGCCGCCTGGCGAACTCGAGAAATTAAGGACACCCCCTAGCCGACACGCCGCCGTTCACTCGTTCGACGGTGCGGAGACCCGCACACGAGCGACAGCGACAGCCCGGCGGGCGGCGCTGTGGCACCCGAGCAACAGGCGCTGATCGCATTGTCTCGGGTTTTTGCGCGCGGTTCGCGAAAGCGCGGGTCGCGCGCCGTCGCGCCGACCTCGACGCGCGTTGCTCGCGCGGGCGACATCGGTGGCGCCGCGTGAAGCCGTGGGCTCGTGGGCGTGGCACATCGATTGCAGTCGCCTCCACCGGGCGACGCACTCACGCTTCGCCCTGTAACTTCGACTTTCTTCCTCAATCACTCCGGAGGTTTACGATGAGACTCTTCATCGGCCCGATCGCCTTGGTTGCGCTCACGAGCGGCTGCATCATCGATCACACGGACGGCAGCGGCGGCTACGGGGGCGACACGTATTACTATTCGAGCACCTGCTCCGCCGGAGGCACGACGAGCGGCGGCGGCACGAGCGGCGCGAGCAACTCGAACCTCGGCGGCGAGGCTGACGGCGCCGGAACACCGATGCCTGCGCCGCCACCGCCCGCGTGCGCCGAGCTCGCCGACCAAGACGCCTGCAAGCTCCGCGCGGACTGCCAACCGATTTACGCCGGCACCGATTGTTCGTGCGGGCCAAATTGCACCTGCACGGACGGCGACGCGGGCTGCACCTGCGAGCACTTCGCCTACTTCGCCTGCACCGCCCTCGACCCAGCGGAGCCGCCCGCGACCCGCTAGCCCCAAACGACGACACCGAGCTTCGCTCGGGTGGATCGAAACCAGAACCAAAATTCACGAGCGATACGCGAGGGCCGCGGTGTAGTGTCGGGTCGGATGGCCGACACGAACGCGTTCGATCTCGTGATCATCGGTGCGGGCCCGGCCGGTGAAAAGGCGGCGGCGCAGGCCGCGTACTTCCGCAAGAAAGTGCTCGTCGTCGAGTGCGAGCCGGAACCGGGCGGCGCCGCCGTGCACACCGGCACGCTGCCGAGCAAGACGCTCCGCGAAACCGCGCTCTACCTCTCGGGCTACCACGCGCGGGAGCTCTACGGCGTCGCCGTGGAGCTCGACCCGCGCGCCACGCTGCAACACCTGATGTCGCGCAAGCGCGCCATCGCCGACGAGGAATCGCGGCATTTCCGGCAGAATTTCGAGCGCCACCACGTCGAGTACCAGCGCGGCTACGGCCGCTTCGTCGATCCGCACACCATTGCGATCACGACGGCGAGCGGCGAGCGCACGGTCACGGGCGAGTTCGTGCTGATCGCGACGGGCTCGGCGCCATTTCGCCCGCCGGACATCGACTTCGCCGACACGCAAATTCACGACAGCGACGAGATCCTCACCATCGAGAGGCTGCCGGCGTCCATGATCGTACTCGGCGGCGGGGTCATCGGCTGCGAGTACGCGTGCATGTTCGCCGCGCTCGGCACCAAGCTCACTTTGGTCGACGCGCGTCCTGAAATCCTGCCGTTCCTCGATCTCGAAATCATCGGGCGGCTCAAGGTCGCGATGCAGAACCTCGGCGTCACGCTGGTGCAAAACGTGCGCTGGAAGGGCGTGAAGCGCGCCGGGGACGGCATCGAAGCCGCGCTCTCCGACGGCAGCACGCTCCGCGCCGAGCAGCTGCTCTACGCGGCGGGGCGCAGCGGGCGTTCGAGCGATCTCGGCCTCGAGCGCGCCGGCGTGAAAACCGACAACCGCGGCTACATCCCGGTCGACGCCCAATTTCGCACGAACGTCGAGCACGTCCTCGCGGCCGGCGACATCGTCGGTTTTCCGGCGCTCGCGTCCGTCTCGATGGAGCAGGGGCGCGTCGCCGTGTGCCACGCGTTCGGCTTCACCTACAAGACCGCCGTCGCGAGTCAGATGCCGTACGGCATCTACACCATCCCCGAAGTCTCGAGCTTCGGCGAGACGGAGGAGACGTGCAAGGAGAAGGGCATCGACTACGTCATCGGCCGCTCGCTCTTCTCCGAAAACCCGCGCGGCATGATCACCGGTGACCTCGAAGGGGTCACCAAGCTCGTGGTCGACGCTCACTCACGCAAGCTCCTCGGCGTCCACGTCATCGGCGAGCGCGCGAGCGAGCTCGTTCACGTGGGGCAGGTCGCCGTCACGCTCGGCGCGACGGTGGACCTCTTCATCGACATGGTCTTCAACTACCCGACCCTCGGCGACAGCTACAAATACGCCGCCTATCACTGCCTCGGAGAGCTCGCGGCGCGCGCGCACTAGAACTCGTTGGATTTTAGCCGCCCTTTTTGGCGGCGGGCGTCAATTGATGTCCCGGCCCGACGATGACGGACCAGACGGCGTCGGCGCTCCAATCCGGGTGGACGTGCGGCGGATGATGGCACTTGCCGGCGCAGAGGCTGCGCTCGGGAATGGAGACGAGCGCCTGGTCGTCGGGGCTGCCGATGTGGCGCGAGCCGGGGCCGTGGCAAACCTCGCACTGCACGTCGGTGAGCTTGTCGACGTGGGTGACGGTGGTGCCGCCGGGCGCCTCGTAGCCGGTCACGTGGCAGCCCACGCACTCGAGGTTGTATTGCTTGTTTTGGCTGGCGAGCGACGCGTACGCGACGTGATGCGGCGTGCGGTTCCAGAATTCGCGCTCGGACTGGTGGCAGACGCTGCAGGCCTCGACGCCGACGTAACTGCTCTCTCCCGGCGGCACGGGCGGCGGCAGCAAGTCCTTGAAGAGCTCGCGATTGTGCTCGTTCACGCTCTTGTAATAGTTCGCGAGGAGCTCCGCGCTCTTCGGATCGGAGCCGAGCGACTCCTTGATCGGCACGAGCTCGTAGCGAAACGCGCTGCCTTCGGGGAGCGCGCGCGGTTTCGCGAGCTCGGCGAGCTCGGCGTTGACGCCGTCGAGGTCGCGCTTGCGAGCAGCCCGGTCCGCTTCGTTCGCGCCGTGCGCGATCGCAACCTCGAGGTCGCGCGCGCGCGCGGCGAGGCTCACGCGCCGGTCCTCGGCGTCGATGCCGGTCGCGTCGGCGAACGTGTACTTGCCGTCACGCACGAAGAGGTCGACCACCGCGACGGACTGCAGGTGATTCTGGCTTTCGACGACCAGCGTGTCGCCCACGCGCTCGGGCGGCGTCGGCGTGTCGTTCGTCTCGCCGCGCTCGACCGGGTTCGCGACGAGCGCAACCTGGAAGCCCGGCACCGCTTCGGCGAGGCGCAGCGCTTCACCGCGCGGGAGCGACAGCAGCGCGACCTTGACGTGAGCGCCGTCCGCGTCCAGCGCTTTCACGGCCGCGGCGAGCGCCGCGCGCGGATCGGTCGCGGCGGGCGCTCCGCCGTCGGGTTTCGGCGCCATCACGCCGGCCACGCCGATGCGCTCGCCGCCGACCTCGAAGACGCGCGTCGCGGAAAACCCGCCGCCCGCGACGTTCGACGCAAAGAGCGTGAGGCGACCGTGCGTGACGCCGTCGAGGAGCTCGGCGCCGCCCGCGAAGTCGTTCGCGCCCGGCGCCCAACCGCCCATGCCGATGCCGGCGAGCACGTCGCCGAGCGCGCGCGCTTTGATGAGGTCTTGGTCCTTCTCCTTCGGATCGAGCGCCGGGTTCTGAAAGAGCATCGGGCCGGCGCCGAGGACGAGCCGCGCGGCGACGGCGTCGCTCTTGAGCAACGCCGCGAAGTGGTTCACCCCGCCGAGCTGATCGTTCACGCAGCCGCACGGCTCGAGCGCGCCGGCGATGCCCGAAACGAGATACAGCCTGACTGAAGGGGCAGGTCGCTCGGCCGAGGACGGCGCCGGAGTGCGAGAGCACCGGCAGCCGCCGCCGAGCGCGAGCAAAATCAAACAGAGGGCTAGTAGTCTGAGGTGGGACAACCGGCGCCACATACAGGCCGACGCATAGCACGGAGGGATGCGCTCCATGTCGCGGCGGGAAGGCTCGAAAATCCGTTCTGATTGTGCGGGCATGGCCGCTCGCACATAATCGAGTCGTGGCTGTCGACCAGCGGGAGCCGAGACTCAAGGGGCCGACCGTGTTCGGGCCGTTCGTGCTCGAGCGGCGACTCGCGGTGGGCGGGACGGCCGAGGTCTTTCTCGCGCATCCGAAGGTCGGCATCGCGCCGGCGCCGCACCTCGTGGTGAAGCGCCTCTTGCCCGCGCCGGGCGGTGAAGGCACGCGCTACGAGCTGCTCGAACGCGAGGCGGATTTGCACCGGCGCGTGCGGCACCCGAACGTCGTGGCCGTCTACGGCGCGGGGCTCGTGCGCGGCGAGCCGTACCTCGCGATGGAGTACGTCGAGGGGCTCGACCTTTACCGCATGCTGCGGCGCCTCGACGCCGACGATCGCGATTTGCCGATCGAGATCAGCGTGCTCATCGCGCGGCAGATCGCGGGCGCGCTCGAGGCCGTGCACGCGGCGACGGACGACGCGGGCCGGCCGCTCAAGATCGTGCATCGCGACGTGACGCCGTCGAACGTCTACCTGTCGGTGAAGGGCGAGGTGAAGCTCGGCGACTTCGGCATCGCGCGCGTGGAAGAAGAGGCGCGCTCGACGCTCGGCGGACTCAAGGGCAAGTTCGGGTACCTCGCGCCCGAGCAGGTGTCGGGCGAGGAGTTCGACCACCGCGCGGATTTGTTCGCGTGCGCGGCTATTCTCGGCGAATTGTTGATCGGCGAGCGGGTGTTTCCCGGCGGCGGACAGCTCGCCGTGCTGCTCGCGATCCGCGACGGCAACATCGATCCGTTGCGGCGCGAGGCGGGGCGGCTGCCGCCCGGCTTGTTCGAGCTCTGCGAAAAGGGCCTGCATTGCGATCCGGACAAGCGCTTTCAGTCGGCGGCGGAGCTCGGCGCGGCCCTCGCGCGCTTTCAGACGCAACGCACCGAGAACGTGGTGGCCGAGCTCGCCGATTGGGTGAAGTGGGCGCAGGATCAACGCGAGCTCGCGCGGAAGCTCGAGCACAAGATCCGCTCGTCGTCGCAGAACCTGCAGGCGGTGCGCGCGTCGAGCTCGGTGCCGGAGCTCAAGGTGTCGACGGCGCGCATGGGCCGGCCGTCGCCGCCGCCCGTGATCGAAGTGCTGCCGCGCGTGAAGCGCAGCGGCACCGAAGCGGTGGAGGAGATGACGTTCGCGCGGCTCGTCGAGCTCATCGCGACCGGCGAGCTCCACGGCAGCGACGAGGTGTCGCTCCTCGGCAGCGAATTTCGGCGCATCGCCGACGTGGACGAGCTCTCGCGGCACGTCTTGCCCTCGACGACGGCCGTCACCGGCCGCGTTTCGGGCCCGGGCGCGCCGGATTACCAATTCGTGCTCTCCGATCAATCGATGCTCGACGCGCTCGCGCTCTTGCGCGCGCGGTCGGAAACGGGCGCGCTCTTCGTGCTCCGCGGCGGCAACGGCCGCGGGACGCGCAAGGAGATGTACCTCGACAACGGCAAGCTCCATCACGTGGCGTCGTCGGAGCGGAACGAGCTTCTCGGCGAGTACCTCGTGCGGCGCGGCAGCTTGTCGCGCGAGGATCTCGAGAAGGCGTTGAGCGCGCTCGGGCAATACGGCGGGCGCCTCGGCGACACGCTGGTCGCGCTCGGTTTGGTGGACGCGGTCGACGTCTTCCGCGCGATTCGCGACCAAGGGCGCGACCGCGTGGCGGCGCTCTGCACGTGGAAGGAAGGGCTCGCGTCGTTTTATCGGGGGACGGCGCCCGCGCACGTGGAGTTCCCGCTCGATCTCGACTTGTCGAGCGCGATCATGGCCGGCGTCATCCTCAAGTACGAGGGCGATCCGAAACGCACGCTGCCGAGTGAAACGACGCGCGTGGTGCCGGGGCCGCGCCTCGGGTTCACGAACGAGCCGAAGGAGCTCGGCCGCGCGCCCGCGTCGCTCATCGGAGTCGCGCGGCTCGCGCCGGAGCGGCTGACGGTCGAGGTGCTGCTCGAGCGCATCACGCGCTCGGGCGAAGGTCCGGGTCCCACGGCGCGCGAAGCCGCCGCGGCGATCGCGACGGCGAAGTACCTCGGCTGGGTCGAGTACGCGACGCAGTAGCGCGCGACCGGGCGCGGCGGGCGCTATTCGGGGTCGAAGCTCGGCGCGTTACGGCTTTGCGGGCGCGAACGGCAAGATCCGCTTCAAATCCTCGTCGTCGAAGCGCAGCTGCGCGCCGACGAAGTAGTCGCGGCGGCTGTTCGAGAGGATGTCGTCCACGCCGCCGAGGAGCCAGAGCCGGTTCACGAACTCGTAACCGAGCGAAACGCGCCAGCGCGGCAGCACGACCTCGCCGAAACCGAAGAGATCCTGTCTGAGCTCGAAGCGCTTTTCGAAGAGGAGCAAATCGAGACCGACGCCGCCCGTCGATTCCTTGATGCCCCAACGACCGGTGAAGGGGCCGAAGCTTTGCGCGAATTGGAGCGAAAAGCGCAGCGCGTCGCGCGTGATGGTGCGGATCTCCCGGTAGTGCGGCGGCGAGTTCGGGTTCGTGGTGTCGACGTCGACCTGCTCGTAGCTCGTGAGGCCGTGCGGGTCGTTCACGACCTCGATCAGGTAGTACTTGTCCTCGCTCGGCTGGAGCCGGAGCTCCACGTAGCTCTTCACGCCGTTGCCGAGGAACTGGTAGTCGGTCCGGAGGCCGACGATCGTGCGGATGCGCGCGAGGCCGCCCACGAAGTCGCCGATGTCCTCGGTCACGCCCTCGACCTCGTTGATGAGCTTCTCGTCCTTCGTGAGCCGGCCGAGCGTGCCTTCGCCCCGATCGAGGCGGCCCGTCACGTCGTCGATGTTCTTGAGGGCGCTCTCGAGGCTGTTGCTCGCGCGGTTCACCTTGTCGATGATTTGCCGGACCTCGCCTTCGCTGCCGGGCTTGCCCTCTTGCGCGCGCGCGGTGAGGTCGCGCACCTCGTTCGTCGTCTCGCGCACGTTCTGGAGGATGCGCTCCACCTCCGGCTCGCCGTTCTTCGCGATCGTGTCGACGTGCAGGAGAATGTCGTGGATGGCCTCGCGGTTCTCGCGCACGGTCTGGTTCAAGGCTTCGGTCACCTGCGCGAGGTTCGAGAGCGTGGTCTTGATGTCTTCCTTGCCCTGATCGGTGCCGACCGAGGCCGCGAGCGAGCTCGTCACCTGCTTCACGTCGCGCGCGATGTCGCTGAGCTGGCGGATGAGCTGGTCCGTCGACGTGGACTCGACGACGATGAAGATGCGGTCGCCGTCCTTCAGCTTGCGCTTGCCCTCGGTCCCGGGAGTGATCGCGATGAAATATTCACCGAGCAGGCTCGAGGCGACCTTGGTCGCGGAGGCGTCCTCGTAGAGCGCCACGTCCGAGTTCATACGGATGTCGACGCGCGCCATCTCGCCGTCGAGCCGCACGTTGTCGATGGTCCCGACCGGGATGCCGGCCACCCGGACCTGCGAGCGCTTGGCGAGCCCGGACGCGTCGCGCATGAGCGCGTAGACGACGTAGCCGTTGCCGGGACCGTTCGCCTTGTTGACGAAGCGGTACATGAGGAGCCCCACACCGAAAAGGACGAGGGCGAAGACGCCGACCTTCGCGGCGGTGGTGGCTCTGTTGAGCCGCATAAGATTTCGGGGAGCCTACCAGGGGCGGGGCGCGGCGCGGTAGGTTTCGAGCATGAGGCTTGCGCGTGCGGTCGCTTGCGCGCTCTCGCTCGCGGCGTCAGGCTGCGGCAGCGTGACCCACGGGGTCGCCCCGGCCGACGCGCCCGAGTCGGCGCCGAGCGAAGGCGCGACGCGTGACGGAACGCCGGACGGCCCCGACCCACTCGAGGCGCCGGGCGAGCCCTATGCGTGGCAAGCAGCGACGCGTTCGCCACAACCGGCTCCGCCGCCTCGCGACGAACTCGCCCGCGCGTGCACGAAACACGACGCGGCGCTCGATCGCGTGGCCGCCTTCGTCGCCGAGCGGGAGCGCACGAAGGGCGCCGCGGCCGACGCCGATCTGGTGACGGACGCGATGCGCGCCGAAGGCGCACCGTACGTCTGGCCGCACGTCTGGGTGCTCTCGGGTAAACGACTCGGCGACGACGCGCCGGCGCGCTTCGGCGAGTGGCTCGGCTCGCTGCCGCGCGTGAACGAGCTCCGTTGCGGCAGCGCGCTCGCTCGCGGCGCGAACGGCGAGATCGCGGTCGGCGTCGCCACCGACGTGCTCGCCGACGTGGACGCGCTCCCGACGGACGCGCGTCCCGGAGCCTGGCTCGACGTGAGCGCGCGCATGCTGGTCGCGACGAGCGCGGCCGAGGTACTGGTGCTCGGGCCGCGCGGAGCACCGCACGCGGTACCGACGTCGTTCGACGGCGGGCGCGTGCGAGCGCGCTTCAACGTCGATCGCGAGGGGCCTTGGCTCGTGCAAGTGCTCGCGACGGTCGAGGGCGGTCCGCGGCCGGTCGCGGAAGCCGTCGTGTTCGGCGGGGCGGCGCCGACGACGCTCGCCCCGTCGCGCCCGGCTCCGGGCGAAAACGCGGCGCAGGCGCTCGCCCCCGCGGACGCGCTCGCCGCCATGGTGAACGCCGCGCGCGAGAGTGAAGGGCTCGAGCAGCTCACGCGCGACGCGCGCCTCGATCGCGTCGCCCAGGCTCACGCCGAAATGATGCGTGACACGCACCGTCTCGCACACGAAGGGAGCGACGGCGCGCCGGCGGACCGGGTCGCCGCGGCGGGCATCGCGGTGAGCGCCGTCGGCGAAAACGTGGCGCACGCCGCCGACGCGAAGCACGCGCACCGCACGCTCTGGCAGAGCCCGTCGCACCGCTCGAATCTGCTCGAGACGCATTTCGACGCGCTCGGAGTCGGCGTCGCGCGCGACGCGGACGACACCCTCTGGGTGTGCGAAGTCTTCGCGGGGCTCGCCGCGCACTGAGCCGTTCCCGGAAAAACGGCTGCACCAGATCCCGAGCGAACGGCCGCTCGGCCGAGCAACACTTCTTATCGAAGCGAAGAAAAGCGGTTTTACCGCACGGGTTAGCGGAGTACCGTGGAGGTCGTGCGCCTGAGCGAGCATCACCCGCGCGCCCGAATTGGTCTGAAATCTCTAGCCGCGTTGCTGCTCGGGTTAGTGACCCTCGTCGGCGGGTCCAGGCAAGCGCGCGCGCAATCGTCGTACTTCTATCTCGACCGGGCCCAGCTCTCGGGCGCGCCGGACGACGGCTTCATGGTCTGGCGCCCGCACGCCTCGGAAGAGACGCGCTTTTACGGGATGGCGGCGCTCGGCTACACGCACAACCCGCTGCGCGACGAGACGGTCACTGCGGACGCCGCGACTCAGTACGAGATCAGCGATCCGGTCCGCAGCCAATTCCTCATGTACCTCTCGGTCGGCGCCGAGCTCTCCAAGCGCTTCAGCTTGAATCTGTCGCTGCCGATCGAGCTCTACAAGATCCCGGGCGGCGAGGATCCGCAAGCGTACGGCGTCGGCGGCGGCGGCATCAATTCGAACCGCGCCGGCGTGATGGACTTGCGGCTCGACGCGCGCGTCATCTTCTTCGAGAACGACGAGCGCACCGTGCGCATCGGCGGCGGCGGCGCGCTCTGGACGCCGACGGGCAACCCCGACGCGTTCGCGGGCGACGGCTCGATCGCGGGGATGCTCTACGCCTCCGGCGAAGTCGATTTCAAGAAGTGGCTCCTCACCGGGATGATCGGTCCCCAGTTCCGGCCCGAGCGCAGCATCGGCGGCACGAACGGCGTCCTCTACACGGGCTCGGAGCTCCGCTTCGCGTTCGGCGCGTTCATGCCGATTCGCGGCAATCGTTTGCGCATCGGAGCCGAGCTCTGGGGCACGACGGGCATCGCGCCGGAAGGCCCGGACAACTCGCAGAACACCTTCTTCGGCAGTCGCAACACCGACATCGAGTGGATGGCGGAGGGCCGCTACGCGCTCGACAAGCGGCGACGGATCTGGACGATGGGCGGCTTCGGCACGCGGCTCGAGACGGGCTACGGCGCGGCCGACTTCCGCATCCTCGTGTCGATCGGGACGTTCTTCACGGTGAAGGACTTCGACGCCGGCTCGCCGCCCCCGAAGGTGCAATTCCAGAGCGGCGATCTCACCGACCCCGACAGCGACGGCGACGGCTTCCCCGACAGCATCGACAAGTGTCCGCACGAGAAGGAAGACGGCAAGCCGCCGGATCCGGCCGACGGCTGCCCGGGCACCGCCGATCGCGATCACGACGGCATCCCCGACTCGAAGGACGCGTGTCCCGATCAGCCCGAGGACAAGGACGGCATTCAAGACGAGGACGGCTGCCCGGAGACCGACGCGGACAGCGACGGCATCCCGGACGTCGAGGACAAGTGCCCGCTCGAAGCCGGCGTGCGCTCGGCCGATCCTGCGAAGGTCGGCTGCCCGGGCCTCACCCAGGTGGACGAGAGCGGCAACGTCCAGCTCTTGAAGCCGATCGAGTTCGAGTACGGG
Organism: Polyangiaceae bacterium; assembly: GCA_035499895.1. Classification (GTDB taxonomy): domain Bacteria; phylum Myxococcota_A; class Polyangia; order Polyangiales; family Polyangiaceae; genus PMG-095. The sequence continues at coordinate 56,163 of DATJXW010000139.1, forward strand.
AAATCCGTGATCAAAGAGGTGAGCTACCCGATCCTCGACGAGGTGCTCGCGCTCATGAAGGCGCGCCCGACCGTGCGCATGGGCGTCTACGGGCACACGGACAACCACGGCGCCATCGCCCTCAACATGCGCCTCTCGAAGGACCGCGCGGCCGCCTGCAAGAACTACCTCATCAACCACGGCATCGCGGCGAGCCGCCTCGAGTCGGAGGGTTTCGGCCCGAACAAGCCCATCGCGGACAACAACACCGACGAAGGCCGCGCCCGCAACCGACGCGTCGACTTCAAGATCCTCAAAGAATAAAGCTCACCCGCGCCACGCGGCGCGAAGCCGCGCCGTGGTTCGACGGCTTTCGCGAGCGAGCTCGCCTCCGGGTGGCGACCTTGTTCCGCCCCTAACGCGGACGCGCGCTCACTTGCTGTGCGGAGGCATCTTCGCCTCCTTGAACACCACGTGCTGGCGAACGACGGGGTCGTACTTTTTGACCTCGAGCTTGTTCGTCTGCGTGCGCTTGTTCTTCGTCGCGTAGTACGTGTAGCCGGTGCCGGCCGACGAGAGGAGGCGGATGTTCTCGCGCATGGGGATGCGGGAGGTAGCACGCCCCCACCGGTAGGAGCAAGGCAACGAGCCCGGGCGGCGGTCGCCCGGCCGAACCCGACACCCCGAACCCCGCCCCGGGCGCCCCCGACTTATCGAAGCCGGAAACATCGGGCCGGGCGTCGGGAGCCCCCGTGCTAGTCTACGGTTCGGTGAAGAGGCCGATTTTCTGGGTGCTCGCGGCGCTCTTGGGCGGCGCCGCGGGGGGGTGCAAGAGCGACCAGACGACCATCTGCGAGCGCCTCAAAGAGTGCAACCTGTTCCCGACGGGCACGAGCCCCCAGGAGCCGAACGGCTTCGGCGAAAAGGACTGCGAATACCAGGTCGAAAACGAGCTCGACTCCTCCCATCGCGACAAGTGTTCGGATTGCGTGACCAAGCACGCCTGTACCGAAATCCAGGACGCCTGCCGCACCGTCTGCAATCCGCCCTACTGAGCTCGATGCCCGCGCTCCGCCTCGGGTTGCTCGGCACGGGCGTCGCCGCCGAAAAGCTGTACCTCCCCGCGTTCGAGGAGCTCCGCGGCAAGGTCGACGTGGTCGCGTGCGCGAACCGCACGCGGAAGAAGGCCGAGCGCTACGCCCGCATCGCCCGCATCCCGAAAGTCGTCGACGGCGCGGACGAGCTCTTCGCGCTGCCCGAAGTCGATGCGGTCATGGTGAGCCTGCCCATCGACGCGCAGCCCGAGTACGTCCTCCGCGCGCTCGCCGCGGGCAAGCCGGTGCTCAGCGAGAAGCCGGTCGGTCCGTCCGTCGCCGCCGCCAAACGCTTGATCAAAGCCGCGCGCCGCTACCCGCTGCCGTGGCTCGTCGGCGAAAACTTCACGTTCATGGCGCACGCGAGGAAGCTCCGCGAGCTCGTGAAAGCAGAAAAGCTCGGGGAGGTGCGGCTCGTCGAGGCGCGGCAGCTCACGCGCATGGACGCGAAGAATCCGTACTTTCACACCGCGTGGCGCACCGACCCGCGCCACGTCGGCGGTTTCGTCACGGACGCGGGCGTGCACATCGCGAGTTTGCTGCGCGCTTCGTTCGGCACGCCGCGCGTCGTGAAGAACCTGACGGCGAGCTTCGATGCGCGCTTGCCGCCGCTCGACACGGCGCTCGCGCTCCTGAAGTTCGAGTCGGGTCTCGTCGGCACGTGGTCGAGCTCGTTCACGGTGCCCGACGACGGCCCCATGCTGCGCGTCTTCGGCACGCGTGGCCGAGCCGAGCTCTTCTACGATCGCCTCGTCGTCGAGGACGCGCGTGCGCGGGAGCGCGTGTACCCCGCCGGCGCCTCGAGCTTCCGCGCCGAGCTCGAGCATTTCGCAGCCGTCGTCCAGAAGGGCCGCCCCCTCGCCCTCACGCCGGAAGAAGCGCTCGCGGACCTCGCCCTGCTCGAGGCCGTCGTGGCCGGCTGAACCACCCTTCGGCCGATTTGTGGGTATTTTAGGGGGTTCTTGGCACGGCCCCGGGCGACGACTTGACGAACACACGGGCGCATGGCTGACTCCCCGCCCCGAAACCGCGGCCCGTCATGAAGCGCACTTACCAGCCCCACAACATCAGCCGAATCCGGACGCATGGCTATCGCAAGCGCGTGAGCACCAAGGGCGGGCGCAAAGTGCTCGCCAACCGCCGGCGCAAGGGTCGCTGGCGTCTGACGGTCTCGACCTACGAAAAGTAGAGCCGCGTCGCCGCGCGTGCGCCACGCGACGCACGTGCGCAAGCGCGCCGAGTTCGAGCGCATCCAGCGGAACGGCGAACGCGTCCAGACCGCCCGTTTCGTGTTGATCTTCGCTCGGAACGTCGAGGGCGACGCTCCGGCGCGCCTCGGCGTCACCGCGTCACGCAAAATCGGCGGCGCCGTCGTGCGTAACCGCGCGAAACGGCTGGTGCGCGGCGCCTTTCGCGAAACGCGCGACCTCTTCGCCCCCGGCATCGACCTCGTCGTCATCGTGCGGCGGTCGCTCGCGGGGCTGCGGCTCGCCGACGTGGTCGCCGAGTGGCGCGGCGCCCGCGGCGCGGTCGAACGTCGCGTCACGGGCTTGCTCGGCGCCCCGGCAGAACCCAAGAAAGCAGAAGGCACCGAGCCGTGATTGCGCGCCTGCTGATTTTCCTGATCCGCGTCTACCAGCGCACGCTGTCACGCCTGCTCGGCCCGGTTTGCCGCTTCTATCCGTCCTGCTCCGAGTACTCGGCTCAGTGCCTCGCCCTGCACGGCACCCTCCGTGGCAGCTACCTCACGGTGCGCCGGCTCGCCAAATGTCACCCCTTTCACCCTGGCGGTTACGATCCCCCGCCGCCCTGACCGTGCTAGGACCGCGACCCTCCGAAGCGGGTCCTCACTGAGCCCGCAAGAACACCATGGAACGAGGCAATCTCGGACGCTTAATCTTCATCGCCGCCGGGATCTTCTTCGCTCTCGTGGTGCTGCCCAAGTGGCTACACGGTTCGGGCTCCATCCAGCCGCTCCGTCCCGAGCACCTCACCGAAGTCACCCCGCGCGCCCCGGAGACGTTCTGCGACATCTGGACGGACGACTTCCACGCGAAGCTGTCGAGCCGCAGCGCGACGCTCACCCACTTCGAGCTCTTGCGCGCGAAGTACCGGAAGAAGGGCGAGCCGATCGACCTGTCGACGACGCCGGACGTGGAGACGCGCAGGCAGCTCCGGTTCGATTGGCGAAACCCGGCGCTCGGCTTGAAGAACGACGACTGGCTCGTTCAAGACGACCTCATCGACTACCACGTCACGCAGACGTCGAAGACGAGCTGCGAGTTCACGTACGAGGACGCGCGCGCGAGCGTGAAGGAGACGGTGAGCGCGACGAGCCGGCCGTACGAGCTCGAGGTCGAAGCGACGGTGACGAACCGGTCGTCCCTCCCGCTCCGTCAGGCGCTGTCGGTGGACACGGACGCTTGGCGCACGGACAAGGAGCAGAAGTCGGGGCTCTTCGGCGGCGGCGCCACGGCCGTGATCACGCACGTCGAGTGCGTGAACGACGCGGGCACGGCGACGCGCAAGCGCCTCGAGGATTTCGACGCCGACAAATTCAAGGATTTTCCGCCGACGCCGCTCGCCCAGGGCGATTGGTTCCAGGCTCCGGGCAAGCCCGCGTTCGGCGCGGTTTCGAACTCCTTCTTCTCCCAAGCGCTCGTGCCGCTCGCCGGTCCGACCGATCCGGCGTGCCAGCTGCAGGCCGAGGAACGCTGGGATCCGCGCCGTTACCACAGCCGAAAAGACGATCCGAACGGCGGCGCGATGTTCCGCGCGCGGCTCGCCTACGCGCCGCACGAGGTCGCGCCCGGACAGAGCGAGACGTACCGGGTGCTCTCCTACGTCGGCCCGAAGGAGCGCAGCATCCTCGAGGGCGCGGGCGGCGGCGGCCACCGGCTGATCGAGCTCATCGATCTCGGCTTCTTCTCGGCCATCGCGAAGGTGCTCGTCGCCTTCCTCTTGAAGGTGCACTCCGTGGTCCCGAACTGGGGCCTCGCGATCATCGTGCTCACGATCACGGCGCGCACGCTGCTCTTCCCGCTCACGCTGCCGGGCGTCCGGCAGATGATCCGGATGCGGGAGCTCAAGCCCGAGATCGACGCCCTGAACGAGAAGTTCAAGGACGACGCGCAAGCCAAGGGACTCGCGCAGATGGAGCTCTGGCGGAAGCACAACGTGAATCCGCTCAAGGGCTGTCTGCCGCAGATGGCGTCGATGCCCGTCTGGTTCGCGCTCTACACGACGCTCCAGACGGCGGTCGAGCTCTACAACATCCCGTTCCTTTGGTTCCCGGACCTGTCCGGCCCCGACCCGCTCTTCATCCTGCCGTTCGTGATCGGCGGCACGAACTTCTTGCAGCAGAAGCTCATGCCGATGCAGGGCGACCCCGCCCAGCAGAAGATGATGCTCTACCTCATGCCCGGCATCTTCATCGTGATGATGCTGTTTTTGCCGTCGGGTCTCGGCGTTTACATGTTCACGAACGGCGTGCTCGGAATCCTGCAGCAGCAAGCGGTGGAGTGGCACGCGCGGCGGGCCGTCACCCAGGGGAAAAAGGCTTAGAAAGCGGCGATTGGCGCGCGAACCGGCCGGGCTTGCGCGACGGGTGAGACGGAAATAGGTTTGGCCGAGGCGGATTGCCGAAACCCGGCGTCCCCGAACGATTCAACGCCTGCGGGCGCTCACGAGATCCGGACATCAGATGGACAACGACGAACAGACGACAGACGACGGCTGGGACGACGAGGCGGACGAGGCGGGTGAAGGAACCGGCGCGGCCGAAGCCGAGGGCGCGGACCACGGCGAGGAGATCGAGCCGAAAGACGAGCGCACCAAGCAGGCGCTCGCGTTCGTGACGGACGTGATTCGCGAGATGGAGCTCGAGTGCAAGGTGCGCTTGCGCCGTCCGCGTGAAGGCGACTCGCCGGACGAGATCAACATCGAGATCGTCGGCCGTGACGCCGGGCTCGCCATCGGCAAGAAGGGCCAAGTGTTGCAGGCGCTGCAGTTTCTCACGCACCGCGTGGTGAACCGCCCGACGCTCGAGAAGCGTCACGTGCTGGTCGACGCGGAGGGTTACCGCAGCCGGCGCGACGACTCGCTCGCGAGCATGGCCAAGCGCCTCGGCCGTCAAGCCGTGCACGAGGGCAAGATCATCACGTTCGAGCCGATGAATCCGCGTGATCGGCGCGTGGTGCACATGGCGCTCGCGAAGTTCGAGGGCGTGATCACGAAGAGCGACGGGGAGGGCGAGGATCGCCGCGTGCAGATCATTCCCGTGCGACGTCCCTCGCCCGCGAGCGAAACGTCCGGCCAAAGCTGACAATTTCTTTGCGACGCCGGCGACGCGCCCGCGCGACGAAGGAAGAATTGCGCGCGGCGCTGCGTAGGCGTAAGTCGGGGTGCAAAGGACGACCATGAACGCATTCCGATGCTTGGGACTCTTGGCGCTCGGCGCGGGCGTGCTCTCCGGCTGCGGGCCGAAGGCGGTGCGCGACACGGACGTGGCCGGCCTCGACACGCAGGCGATGAGCACGGGGCTCGACAAGCGCGACCTCGAGCGCATGGAGCGCGAGAACATGAACGCGCTGCAGAACTCACCCGTCGTCCAGCGCTGGGCCCAGGAAGACAAGCCGGCGCTCGCCGTGATCCCGTTCCGCAACGAGACGAGCGAGCACATCGACAGCGCCCTCGACGCGCTGATCAGCGACATCGAGACGACGCTCGTGAACGCCGGTCACGTCAAGGTGATCAGCATGGAGGAGCAGCCGAAGCTCGTGGAGGAGATCCGCCGGCAATATTCCGGCGCCTTCGACCCGAGCCAGACGGCCCAGTGGGGCAAGCAGGTCGGCGCGCGCTACATCGTGACCGGCAAGGTCTACAACACGGACGAACGTCAGAGCGGCGAGCGGCGCGTGCAGTACTTCATGTTCATGCAGGTGCTCGACGTGCAGACGGGCGAGATCCTGTTCCAGAACAAGACCGCGGTGACGAAGGCTATCATGTAGCTTTCGCGGGCCCTCGCGCGCGAAAACGGGAACGATGCGATCGAAGCTCGCGCGAGTGGAACGCTTTCTCGCGACCGTGCTCGTCGCGAGCGGCCTCTTCGGCTGCGCGAGCCACTCGGACAAGACGCGACCGTTCCGCACGGCGCTCGACGCGGGCGATACGACGCGCGCGCTCGGGCTGATCGACGAAGAGCTCGACGTGAAGAGCGCCAAGGAGCTGCCCGAGAAGGTGCAGGGCGACAACGCGCTCCTCTTGCTCGACCGCTCGATGGTGCTGCAGGCGCTCGACGACTACGCGCTTTCGAGTCGCGATCTGGAAGTGTCGGACAAGCAAATCGAGGTACTCGACCTTTCTCGCAACGCCGCGCACGACATCGGCAAGTACCTCTACTCGGACGACGTGGGGCCGTACAAAGCCCCCGCGTACGAGAAGCTCATGATCAACACCATGAACATGGTGAACTACCTCGTGCGCGGCGATCTGCAGGGCGCGCGCGTGGAGGCGCGGCGCCTCGCGGTGATGCAGCAGTTCATCGAGCAGAGCGAGGGCAAGGGGCGCGGATTGCTCGGCCTCGGGAGCTACCTCGCCGGCTTCACGTTCGAAAAGAGCGGCGACGCGGACGAGGCGCTCCGCTACTACGACGAAGCGCTCGCCTACCAGAGCTATCCTTCGCTCGAGGAGCCGATTCGGCGACTCGCGCAGCAGAGCAGTTATCGCACCCCGCGCCTGCGCGACCTCATCGGCAACGCCGGCTCGTCCGCGCGCGACGCGCCGGCGGCGAGCGACGACGCGGAGCTCCTCGTCATCATCGGCTACGGGCGCGTCCCGGCGAAAATCGCGCGGCGCGTGCCGATCGGACTCGCCCTCACCTACGCGAGCCTCTATCTCGGCGCGGGTGAGGACGCGACCGCCAACCGCCTCGCGGCGCAGGGGCTCGTCACCTGGGTGAACTATCCCGAGCTCGGGCGTCCGCACCTCGGCTGGGTCGATCCACGGCTCGCCGTCGATCGCGAGCCCACGGCGCTCGACGGCGTGCTCGCGGTGGATCAAGAAGCACAGCGCGCGTGGGACGACGCGAAGGGCCCCATCATGGCCGCCGCCATCACGCGCACGATCACGCGCGTGCTCGCCGGGACGGCGGCGGGCGCGGTCGCGGAAAGCGCCAGCAAGAACTCGCTGCTCGGCGCGCTCGTGTCGCTCGGCACGCAGGCGACGCTCACCGCGACCGACACGCCGGACACGCGCAGTTGGGAGACGCTGCCGGCGCGCATCGCGCTCGCCCGCGTGCGGATCCCGAGCGGCCGGCACGTCGTCGCGATGAGCGCGAACGGCGCGAGCCGCACCAAGACCGTCACGCTCGCGCCGGGCGGTTTTTCCGTCACCGCCCTCACCGTCCTTCGCTGACGGCGCGGACGAACCCGCGTCTGCGTGCGTGTGCGCGGTCCGCGTCACGGGTGGGCGAACGTGCGTCCGCGTTGCGGCCGGCGCGAAAAATGAGCGGCCGGCGCGACGTCGCGTCACTCAACACACGACTACCGCCAATCACCCACAAAAGTGACGAACGCGGCTGGCGATAAAACGCGCCTGTGCGCGCTGAATGCTAGGTTGGAAAGATGGCGAAATCCGCGCCTGACTCGCACTCGGCTTTGACACCCTCGAAGGCCAAACGCTCCCTGTCGCCGCCCGGCGGCACGAGCCGGCGCGTCGGCAAGTACCGGATTTTGACCGAGCTCGGACGCGGCGGCATGGCCACGGTGTATCTCGTCGTCGCGCACGGACCGGGCGGGGTGAACAAGCTCGTCGTGTTGAAGGCGCTCTTGCCCGAGCTCGCGAGCGAGCCGGAATCGCTCACGATGTTCTTGGACGAGGCTCGCCTCGCCGCGCAGCTCAACCACCCGAACGTGGTGCAAACCTACGAGGTCGGCACGGAGGGCGATCGGCACGTCATCGTGATGGAGTATCTCGAGGGCCAATCGCTCTCGGCCATCGTCAAACGCGCCGAATTGCGCGGCGAACCGTTCCCGCAGAAGCTCCATTTGCGCGTGATCATGAGCGCGCTCGAAGGCCTGCACTACGCGCACGAGCTCTGCGCCTACGACGGCACTCCGCTCGCGCTCGTGCACCGCGACATCTCGCCGCACAACGTGTTCGTGACCTACGACGGCCAGGTGAAAGTGCTCGATTTCGGCATCGCCAAGGCCGCCTCGTCCTCGGTGCACACCGCGACCGGCGTCATCAAGGGCAAGATTGCGTACATGGCCCCGGAGCAAATCAGCGGTGAGAGCGTCGACCGGCGCGCCGACGTGTTCTCCGTCGGCTGCATGCTGTGGGCCGCCGCCACCGGCAAGAAGCTCTGGAAGGACGTCCCCGACGTGCACGTCATGCGCCACGTGATGCACGACGAGGTCCCGACGCCGCGAGCGACGACCCCGAGCTGCGACGACGAGCTCAATCACATCGTGATGCGGGCGCTCTCGTGGAAGTGCGAGGAGCGGTACCAGACGGCGCTCGAGCTCGAGCAAGATCTCGAGGCATACGCGGAGCGCTTCAGCGTTCAAGCGAAGCAGAAAGATCTCGCGCAGTACGTCTCGGAGCTCTTCGCGGACACGCGCGCCGAAGTGCGTTCGCTCGTCGAGCGACGCCTGACCCTCGCCGCCACCGAAGAGAGCTCGAGCGGCGCCGCGGCGATGGTCGTCTCGCAGAGCTACGAGGACCTTGCGGGGCTCGACGACGAGCAGAGCGGCGCGTGGCAACCCACGACGTCGGGGCCGGCGGCGCGTCCGAAGCGCCGTTTCAGCCTTTTTTTCGCGCTCGCCGCGGGAGCCGCCGCCGCGCTCGGGGTGGCGCATTTTCGCGGCGCGCATGCGCTCGCCCGCGCCGACGTGGCGGTGCCCGTGGCGCACGCCGCGCTCGCTCCCAGCGCCACCACCGCGCCGCTCGCGGTCACGGAGCCCGTCGCGGCAGAGAGCTCGACTCCGCGCGAGACGTCCGTGGCCGCTCCGGACGCGACCGCGACGGCCTCCGTCGTCTCCGCTCCGACGCCGACGAGCGCCGCGCGCCAGCGACAAAAAATCACGGTCGCTCCCCGCGCGCCGCGCCCCACGAAGGGGACGGCCGTAGTCCAACCGAAGCAGATGGACAAGAAAGCAACTTGCGAAGAGCCGCTTTATCTGGCCCCAGACGGCACGCGTCGCATTCGGCCCGAGTGTGAGTAGGTCGATGTGCGCTAGCGCGACGGCATCGTTGTAATCGACGTCGCGCGCAACGTGCGCGGTGTGAGTGGAGCGAGCGCACTGTGAGAAGAGGCGCGACGAGAATGCGTCACGAGCGCGAGCAACGCTTGACCCACACGCGCGAGTTCTCTTAGCCTATCGGTCCCAGCGCGCTGATCCAGTGCGCCCACTGTAGGAGGATGCTTTGACACGTTCGCGTCGCTTTTCGAAACGGTCTGCCGTGAATCTCGTGTTCGTTCTGCCCGTCGCCATGGCTGGTTTCATGGCCGCCTGCGGCGGTGACGACGACGACAACGCAGCTGCCGGAGGGACCGGCGGTTCGGGTGGCAAAGGTGGTTCGGCCGGCTCGACTGCGAAGGGCGGCTCGAGCGGCACGACATCGTCGGCCGGCAAGAGCAGCGGCGGCACCGGCGGTTCGACGGGCGGCACGACGGGCGGCACGAGCACGACGGGTGGCTCGAGCAACACGGGCGGGTCGGGCGGCACCGGCGGTTCGACGGGCGGGACGAGCACCACGGGCGGCTCGAGCGGCACCGGCGGCACGACGGGCGGCACCAACGCGACCGGCGGCACGGGCAACACCGGCAATGAAGGCGGGATGAGCGGTGAGTCCGGCATGGGCGGCGAGTCCGGCGAAGGCGGCGCGATGCCCGGCGGCACGGCGGGCACCGGCACGGCTGGTACCGGCACCGCGGGCACGAGCGCGGCCGGTAGCGGCGGCACCGCGGGCGGCGCTGGCACCTCGGGTGGCGCGGGCGCGGGCGGCGCGGCGGCAGGCTCGAGCGGCGCGGGCGGCGCGGCGGCGGGCTCGAGCGGCATGGCGGGGTCGGGTGGCAGCAGCAGCTGTCCGGCGGCAACCGTCTCGACCTTCGACGCGTCGGGGACTTACCTGACGCACTACTACGAGCCGAATCCGCCGGACGGCTCGGGCGCCGTCGCAAACAGCTCCATCGGTTGGACGGGCACGGAGAGTCACACGAACGCGGGCACCTCGGGTTCCACGTTCCTCGACGCGACGTTCGACACGGACGGTCAGCAGGCGATGGTCACGGCCTACTTCGGCTCGCTCGACTGGTCGTGCAAGACGAACCTGCACGTTTGGATCAAGGTGCACACGGCGACCGACCTCACCGGAATTTCGCAGGTCGCGGTCGGCTTCTTGAGCGGCACGGGCTACGTCTACGCCGCGAAGGGCTTCCCGATCAGTCAATTCCCGCTCGATACCTGGGCGGAAGCGGTCTTCCCGCTCGCATCGCCGGACTACACCGGCGGCACGGTGGATCTCAGCAACGTGCGCGCGGTGTCCGTTCAACTGCAGACGGTCTCGACCGGGCCTGCACCCGTCGAGACGACGATCTACATGGACGACATCACGGTCGACTGATCGCAGTCTCGCACCCGCGACGAAGCTCGGCGCACTCGGTTGCGTCGAGCTTCGTCCGTTTTGTGGCGGCGGAACGGCTCGCGCGTTCCTCGCACCGCGCGCGAGCGTTACCGCGCGCGACGGAGTCGCCGGCGTGCCCAAAATCCGACCAAGGCCACGAGCGGCGCGGCATTCACGCTCCCGCCGCCACCGCCGCCACCGCCGCCGCCCGGCAGCGAGCACAGGCACGGAGAGTAGTAGCCCGGCACGCGTCGCGCCGTGCCGCCGTCCTCGCTGACGCCGCCGTCCGGTAACTCGCCGGCGCCGCCTTCCGCCGAGGTGCCGCTCGTGCTCGTCGAGCCGGCGCTCGACGTCGGATGGTGACTCGCGGGCGGCTTCGCGGCGGTGCCGCCCGACGCGTGACTCGAGGATCCGCCGGTGCCGCCCGTTGCCGGGGCTCCCGCGTCGCTGCCGGCGCCGCCGTTCGGCGCGCCGCCGCCGTCGCCCGTCGTGCCGGCCTCACCGGGCTCTCCGCCCGCGCCGCCGTTCTGGGTCGAGGTCGACCCGTCGTCGATCGTCACGAGCGTCGTGACGCTTTCGGGCGAGAGCGAGTACGCAAACGGCGTCGTGAACGGGACGAGCGGCTGTTCGGCGAGCGAAGCGTTCGCGTTCGTGATCCAGACGTCGACCGAGGAGGCCGCGACGCCCGTGTAACGAATGCTGAGATCGACCGGCGTGTCGTTCTCGTTCACGGCGACGATCACGGTGCGATTGGTATTCGGCTGGTAGAACGCCGACATCGATACGCCGGCCGGCACGGCCGAAGGGGTGTCGAGCCGAACGAAGCCCGGCCGCACGAACTTGCTGTAATGCGCGAAGCCGTAGGCTTGCGGCGTCGGCGCGCCGTCGACGAGCAGGCCGCCGCCGGTGTCGTCCCCGATGAGCCACCAGTAGTGGAAGGCGTTGACGTTGCCGTCCACGAGATGAAGCTCCATCTCGCGTGCCGTCTCGAGCGCGGCGGTGACGCCCGTTGCGCTGTCGTAGCTGACCTCGGTTTCCCAGAGCTCTTTGCCGCTCGCGGCGGCCGCGCTGTAGTCGAACGGCACCCCGCCGTAGTCGTGGACGGCGACGATGCCGAGTGCGGCGTTCGTAGCGGGATCGGCGAGCAGCGGATCGGCGAAGGTCGCGAGCGTCGACCAGTCGATGGTTTCGGGCGCGAGGAGCTTCGTCTTCGGACTCGCTGCCGCGAGCGTCGGCGCGAGATAGTCGCGAATGAACGTGTTCAGATCGTCGGGCGTGTACGTGCACGTCTCCCACGTCGCGGTCCAGTTCGGCTCGTTTTGCGACGAGAGCGCCATGAGCGGCACGCCGGCGTCGGCCTCCGACGTGACGAACCCCGCCAGTCGATCGGCCCACGACTGGTAGTAGTCCGGCAGGAGCGAACCGCCGTTCGTGTCCGTGCCGCTCGTCTTCCACTCGCCGGGCGGTGACCACGGCGCGGCCCACACCTTGACCCCGCGCTGAACGGCGAGGAGCGCGGTGTTCGTCTCCGTCGTGGTTCCGTCCGGCGCGATGTGCATGCGCAAGAGCGAAAGCCCGAGCCCGGTGTCCGGCGAGAACAAGAGGTCGGCCGTCTCCGGCGAGATCATGTCGCCGGTCCAGGCCGAAGAAGCGCCGAAGCCCGTGATGCGCTGACGCACCGCCGCGGTATCGACGACGAACTCCGTCGCTTGCGTGTCCGCCTCGCTACCCTGCGTCGCGCCCAAAAGCAGGCCCGCGCCGTTCGGCGCGCAACTCGCCGTGGCGCAGAGTAAGGCAACGAGTGGCGAGGCGCCTCGCCGGCGGAGCACCCGCTCCGCCGAGCTCTGGCGCCGTGGCCTCAAAATCGCGTCCTTACCCGAGCAAGCGCGCCGCCGCCGCCGAGCGGCTCGAGCGACGCTTCCGTCTGCGCGCCTTCGCTACCGCCGTGATTCAGCACGTACACGAGCCCCGCGCCCGCCGCGCCCGCGATGCCGACGCCGAGCGAAATGTACGACAGCAAGAACTTGGTCCGCACTCCGTCGATGTCGTTCGGGTTGCAGTACGGGCTGCACGTCGCGTTGTAGTGGTTGTAGTCACCGACGCCGCTCAGCCGGAAGTAAGCGAACGAGGCGAGACCGACCACGCCCACGCCGCCGAGCACGAACGTCATCACGGGAATGGCCGGCTTCTTGTGCGCGGCGACGGGGTGATCGGCGCCGGGAGCCCCGGGAGTCGTCGCAGGCGGAAGCTTCGCGTTCGGATCGGGAAAGGTCACTTCGACGACGCGCGCGTGATCGCCGACGCGCGCCGACTCGGTCGTTTCCTGGCGTCCGCGCGTCGGATCGATGAAGGCGAACTGGTGCGGGCCGGGATCCACCGGGAACGGCCGCCCCGTGATGCCGTCGAGGATCTGCTTGCCGTCCATCTCGACCTTCACGTCGATGAGCTCGCCGCCTTCGGCCTTGCGCGCCGAAAAGACGAGGGTCGGCGTGTCCTCTTGGAGCGACTCGTAGAGGCGCAGGCACTCGCGCACGATGGCCTGGTTGCACTGGATCTGCGAGCAGGCGAGCGCGGCGGCCTGGGCCGAGACGTAATGACCCGCGAGTCGATCCGTCTGCGCTTTCTCGTAGGACGCTTCGCACGACGCGCCGGTCGATTGCGCCGGCGGCGTCGCGGAGGCGGCGGGCGGCGTCGCGTCTTGCGCGCGCGCAAGGCCCTCCGCGAGCAAACAGGCGAGTCCAAGGGCTGCCGGACCGAGAAAGCGGCTCGTGTTCTTCATCGTCATTGTGGCCTCACGAATGCGACGTCATCCACCCAGAAGTCGAAGGTTGTGCCAGGCAAGATCCGGAACTGTACCGAGACGATGCGCGACGGATCGAAGCTCGTCGGCACGGGGTTACCGCCCGACTCGAGCTTCAGATCGCTGAACAAGACCGTGAAGCGCTGCCAATCACTGCCGAGCTGGACCGAGGCGAGCCAGTGGTGGTCGCACACGCCCGCGCCCGAGCCGGGGCTCGGCACGGGGTTCTGGTTGCAGATGTTGCCCGCGGCGTCGGTGTCGCCGTCGGGCAACACGACCGAGACGGCGAGCGGCCCCATGTCCGACTTCGCCCAGAACGTGACGCCCGCGTAGAGCGTCGGCGTGCCGTCGTCGTCGAAGGTCGCGTCGTACGGCACCTTGCTGCTTTGCCCGGTGCCGCCGTTGTCGAGATCCGCGCCGAAGCCGCAGCCCCAGTTCGTGTAGCCGCTGCCGGTCGCGTGCATGCCGAAAACGCTCGCATCGCCGCGATGACCGGGGATCTGCGGCATCGACATGCTCTGCATCGGCGTGCCGGTGGTCGTACCGTCGTTGTACGCGTACCAGTTGCCGACGCGTCCGTTCGTCATCGGGAGATACTGATCCCCGTCCTCGAAGTCGTCGATCACGTCGCCGGGCGGGATGACGATGTCGGTGCCGCATTTGCCGGAGGTGCAAACGCTCGACGCACAATCCTCGGCGAGATTGCAGGTGTTGTGCATGGCGACCGTGCACCATTTGCCCTGATCGGCGCACACCGCGCCGCAATCGACGTCGCCTTCACCCTGATTCTTGATGCCGTCGGAGCACGTCGCCGGCACGCACTTGTTGTTGCCGCAGTTCAAGCTCACGCAATCCGACGCGGTCACGCACTTCTTCTTGTCGGCGCACGGATCGCAATCCTTGCCGCCGCAGTCGACGTCCGTCTCGTCGGCTTCCTGACGCATGCTCGTGCAGTGATCGGTGCACACGCCGCTCTTGCAAAATTCGCCGGCGCAGTCGTCGTCGGTGACGCACGTGACCCCGTCGGCGCACGGCGGGCACGACGAGCCGCCGCAATCCTTGCCCGTCTCGTCCTGGTTCTTGACCCCGTCGGCGCAGGTCGGCGCCGTGCAGATCTTGTTTTTGCAGAAGCCGGACTCGCAGTCGGAGTTCGCCGAGCAATGAAGGTTCGTCGCGCAGCGCGCGCATTTGGTCGACCCGCCGCAATCGACGTCGGTCTCGCCCGAATCCGTCGTGCCGTCGCTGCAGCTCGACTGCGTGCTGCTGCCGCCGGTGCCGGCCGTGCCGCTCGAACCGCCGGTGCCCCCGCCGGTACCGCCGCCGCCCGTCCCGCCACTGCCGCCGGCGCCGCTCTCTCCCGGCTCGCCCGCCGCTCCCGCCGTATCCCCGGATCCGCCTTCCGGCATCGTCATGTCGCCGCCGGTGCCGCCGCTCAGCGCGTCGCTGCCGCCCGTGCCGCCGCTCGCGGCCTTGCCCGCGACGGCGCCGGTACCCCCCGTTGCGGGCGTCGCGCCCATGCCGCCCGAAGCCGTGTACTGCGACGAGAGGGCGCCGAGATCGGGCTCGCAAGCCCAGAAGCAAGACGCGGCGATCAGGGCGATGGTCGCGAGAGGACGAAGATTCATCGACATGACGGTGCGCTTGGCATGTGAACGGTTCGAGCCCGCGAGTCCCGAGGCAGAAGCGCGCCCGTCGCAGGGGGCTAACAACCACCGAGCCTAGCAGCCCAGCATTTGGTCGCAATACTTCCGTGCGCTCGTCACGCCGCACGACTTTCAATTTTTCGTGCGTCCGTTCACACCCACTCGCGCCTACGTCGGAGCCAAGCTTCGCGAGCACGAGCGCGCGCGGCGACGAGCTCGCGCACGAACGACGACGTCGAGCTCGGTGGACGGCGACGTCCGTCGCACGGCGAAAATCGTTCACGTGCACGCTGCGCGTTTCGTTCAACTTCGGTAAGTCGGCGCTGAACGCCGAGCGAAGGGCGAGATGTAGGTGTAAGATGAGCCGGTGCCGCGGCCGGAGGACGAAATTCCAGAAGGGCTGCCCCGTGTGGGCGACAAGCTCGCCGGAAAGTACGTGGTGCGGAGGCTCATCGCCTGTGGCGGCATGGGCGCCGTCTACGAGGTGCATCACGAGATCCTCGATCAGGCCGTCGCGCTGAAAGTGCTCCTGCCGGAAGCCGCCGAGCACGCGGGCGCGGCGACGCGTTTCATCAACGAGGCGCGCGCGTCGGCTCGGATCCGCAACGAGCACGTCGCGCAGGTGATGGACGTGGGCCGGCTCGAGGACGGCTCCGCGTACATCGTGCTCGAGCTCCTGCGCGGCTCCGATCTCGCGCGCCTCCTCGAGGAGCGCGGGGCGCTCTCGATCGAGGAAGCAGTCGATTACGTGCTCCAGGCGCTCGAGGCGATCGCGGAAGCGCACGCGCTCGGCATCGTGCACCGCGATCTGAAACCGGCGAACCTGTATCTCGCGCAACGCGAGAAAGGGCCGCCCATGGTCAAGGTGCTCGACTTCGGCATCTCGAAGCTCGTCGGGTTCGAGCGCAAACAACACGGCGATCCGGTGACGGACTCGCGCGCCCTGCTCGGTTCCCCGAGCTACATGTCGCCCGAACAGGTGCGGAGCTCGAAGCACATCGACGCGCGGAGCGACATCTGGTCGATCGGCGTGATTCTCTACCGCCTGATCGCGAACAAGGCGCCGTTCGACGGCGACAACCTCGGCACGGTGCTCGCGGCCATTCTCGAAAATGCGCCGACGCCGCTCCGGACGCATCGCCCGGACGTGCCGGCCGAGCTCGAACGCGCCGTGCTGCGCTGCCTCGATCGCAACCGCGACACGCGCTTTCAGAGCGTGGACGAGCTCGCCGAAGCGCTCGCTCCGTTCGCGCCGGCCAAGGCGCGCTATTCGCTCGATCGCATCCGCACGACGCTCGGCGCCGCGAGCCGGCGCGCGAGCACGCCGCCGCCCGCACGGAGCGACCACACCATCACGCAACCCGGCGTGGAGCTCGGCGCGACGCCGGCCCCGAGGACGCCGACGCCGGCCACGCCCGTGCTCGAGCCGAACAGCGGGAAGACGGCGGAGAGCTGGGCGGAGAGCCAGCGCGTGAAGCGCCCGCGCGCGCGGAGCCAACTCGTGCCGATCATCGGGTTGCCCGTGCTCGCGGTGCTCGCGGTCGTGCTCGTGAAGAGCGCGGGGTCGCACGCGCCCGCGGCCCAGAGCGAACCCGCGCGGGCCGCGGCGAGCGTCCCCGCCTCGGCCGAAGTGGCGAAAGCGAGCTTGCCCGCGCCTCCTCCGGCCCCGAGCGCCGAACCGGTCACGGTCGTTCCGGTCGCGGCTCCCGAGCCGAGCGCGGCGCCGACCACGCCCGCCCTGCCCGCGAGCGCCGCACCCAAGCCGCGCGCGGCGGCGAGCGGGTCGCCCGCGCGAACGGCGCCGCAAAAGGCTCCGCACACGAAGCCGAAGAGCGACGTTGACGACAGCGTGCTTTTCAACCGCAAATAGCGTCCCATGCGTCGAGCGCGCCGATCGTTCTTGGCCGCAGCCTGCGGCTCGGCGCTCGTCTCGCTCGCGGGCGGCGCGCGCGCCCAGGCGAGCGGGACCGTCGCGGAGGCGCTCTTTCGCGACGCGCAGAAGCTCCTGGCCGACGGGCACGTCCACGAAGCGTGCGAGAAGTTCGCGGCGAGCCAGAAGGCGGACCCCGCGCTCGGCACGCGGCTGAACCTCGCCGTGTGCCACGAACGCGAGGGGCGGAGCGCGACGGCGTGGCTCGAGTTCTCCGAGGTCGCGTCGCTCGCGCAGAAGGCGGGCGACTCCGCGCGCGAGAAGTACGCGGCGGCGCGCCTGAACAAGATCGAGCCCACGCTGCACAAGGTGACGCTCGACGCCGACGCGCCCGCTGACGGCATCGTGCTCGTGCTCGACGGGACGAACGTCGCGCCCTCCGCGTTCGGCGTCGCGATTCCGGTCGACCCCGGTGACCACGAGCTCCGCGCGACCGCGCCGGGCCGCGCGCCGTGGTCCACGCACTTCACGACCAGCGCCGAGCCCGGCACCGAACGCATCACCGTGCCCGAGCTCGCGCCCGCGCAAGCCCCGCCGCCGGCGCCCCCACCCGCGGCGGCCCCGCTTGCGCCGCCCCAAAACCCCGTACCGCCCCCCTCGGCGCCGCCCGAGCCGAGCGGCGGTGGGCTCGATCTGCGTCACGGGCTCATCTACGGGAGCGCCGCCGTCGCGGCCGTCGGCATCGGTGCGGGGATTTACTTCGGAGTGAGCACGGCCAATCACGCGAGCAAGCGTGACGCCCTGTGCGCGCCCGGCGTCGCTTGTTACGACCAGCGCGCGTTCGACGAACATCACGCCGCCGAAGTCGCGCAGCGCTGGATGCTCGTGACCGGCGGCATCGGGCTCGTGGCGGCGGGGGCGGCCGCGGCCCTCCTCGTCGTGCCGCTCACGACCGAGAATCAGCGCGCCGAGGTCCATGCGTCGCCGTGGTTCGCGCCCGGAGCGCTCGGGGCGACCGCCGTGGGGAGCTTTTGAGGGGCTCGATGCGGCGCGCGTGGGCGAAGCGGCTGGTCGAGCTCGGAGCGCTCGCCGTGCTCGCGGCAGGGTGCGTCGGGCAAGAACCGGTCTTGCCGACCGCGCCGGAGTGCGCGGATCCGCTCGTTTTGTGCGACGGCAGCTGCGTGGACACGAGCGCCGACGCCCTCAACTGCGGCGCTTGCGGGATGGCGTGCGATACGGCCCACGGTGAAGCCTGCGCCGGCGGCTCCTGCGCGCTCGCCTCGGCGTTCGCTTGCGGCTCGGGGACGACGAGCTGCGGCGGCCTTTGCGTGAACACGAAGACGAACGCCGCGCACTGCGGCGCTTGCACCAAGGCCTGCGACGTCGCCGGCGGCGAAGTGTGCTCGAACGGCAGCTGCGCGCTCGCTTGCGCCGGCGGCGCGACCCAGTGCGACGCCGACTGCGTCAACACGGACGACGATCCCGAACACTGCGGCGACTGCGCCACCGCGTGCAGCGACGGGCAAGTTTGTTCCGCCGGCAAGTGCACCCTCTCGTGCGCGGGCGGCACTTCGCTCTGCGGGCAGAGCTGCGTCGACTTCACGAGCGATCCGCTGCACTGCGGCGACTGCAAGACGACCTGCGACGTGAACGGCGGAGAAACCTGCGCGAACGGCAAATGCACGTTCAGCTGCACCGGCGGCACGACGCAATGCGGCGACGCCTGCGTCGACACCGGCATCGATCCCAATCACTGCGGCGGCTGCGACGTGACGTGCGACGCGAACGCGACCTGCAGCGGGGGCGAGTGCGTCTGCGCGGACGGCTACACCGGCGACGGCACGACGTGCACCGACGTCGACGAGTGCGCCGGCGACAACGACTGCAGCCCGAGCGGCGAGTGCATCAATACGCCCGGCGGCTACGCCTGCGCCTGCCACGACGACCAGACCGGCGACGGCACGAGCTGCACCGGCCTCGAGCTCGTCACCGTCGCGAGCACGGGGAGCGGCAGCGCGGGCGTGCCGAGCGCCCTCGCGCTCAGCGACGACGGTCGCTACGTCGCGTTCGTCACGAGCGGACACGACTTCGGCACGGCCGAAACCAGCGTCGCGCAGGCGTACGAGCGCGACATGTTGACCGGCGACGTCGTGCTCGCGAGCATCGACGACGAAGGCGAGGCCGCGAACGGCGAGGTCGACTCCGCGATCTCGTTGTCCGGCGACGGCAATTTCGTGGCGTTCGCGGCCAAGGCGCCGAACCTCGGCACGGGCGTGAACACCCTCAGCGTGGACGTGCGCGACATCGCGAACGACACGACGCTCGGACGCTCGGGCTCGGACAGCGCGAGCGCGCAGCCGGACTCCGGACAACCGGCGCTCTCCGACGACGGCGGCACGCTGGTCTTCCATTCCCTGCGCGTGCTCACGGACACGACGCCGAACGGCTACGGCGTCTACCTCAGCACGGGACCGAGCGACCCCTTCGTGCTCGTCAGCGTGAGCAACGCCGGGGACGTGCCCGTCGCTCCGTCGCCGTGTACGAACGAGGCCAACGCCGACGCCGTCCTACCGAGCGTGTCGGGCGACGGAAAGCGCGTCGCCTTCGTGAGCGCCGGCACGGGTCTCACCGCCGAGCTCGACACCAACTGCAACGCCGACGTCTTCCTCAGGGATCTCGGCGTGAAGCCGCCGACGACGACGCTCCTCAGCGTGAACACCGACGGCAGCGCCTGCACGGACACCGGCAGAGGAACGGGCTCGAGTGAACCGGCCTTCAGCGCGGACGGCAACTTCGTCGCCTTCAGCTCGAGCTGCATGGATTTGCTGGCGACGCGCAAACAGCTGCATTTTCGCGACATCTTCGTGCGCGACCTCACGAAGAACACGCTCGAGGACGTGAGCGTGAGCACGACCGGCGGCGAGGCCAACGGCGACAGCTCCGTGCCCCAGATCAGCGCCGACGGCCGCTACGTCGCGTTCGTGTCGTACGCGTCGAACCTCGTGTCGGGCGATACGAACCTCGTGGAGGACGTGTTCGTGCACGACCGGACGACGAACAAGACGACGCGCGTCGACCTCGACGCCGACGGCAAGCAAATCGACGACGGCGCGAGCACCTTCGCCTTCTCGAGCAACGGCGCCGTGGTCGCGTTCATCGTGTATCAGTCGCTCCTGCCGGCCGACACGACGGGCAACGGGCAGATTTACCTCAGGTATTTGCGGTGAGGCGCTCGGACGTGACGAAGCGACTTTTCGGGCTCGCGCTCTCGGCCGCGCTCGCCGTGGGCTGCGTCGGTGAAGAGCCGACCGTGCCGACGTTTTCGGCATGCGCGTCGCCTCTCGTCGAGTGCGGCACGAGCTGCGTCGACACGAGCACCGACGCGCAAAACTGCGGCGCGTGCGGCACGCCGTGCGACGTCCAGAAAGGCGAAATTTGCGCGGGCGGCGCGTGCATGCTCGCGTGCGCGTCGGGAACGACCGCGTGCGGCACGAGCTGCGTCGATACGAACGCCGACGCCGCGCACTGCGGCAACTGCACCACCGTGTGCGACACGGCCGGGGGCGAAGTGTGCGCGCACGGAAGCTGCGCGCTCGCCTGCGGCGGGGGCACGACCGCGTGCGACGGCGACTGCGTCAACACGGACAACGACCCCGACCATTGCGGCGACTGCACCACCGCGTGCGGCGACGGGCAGGTCTGTTCGGCGGGCAGCTGCGGGCTCACGTGCGCGGGCGGGGCGTCGCTCTGCGATCAGAGCTGCGTCGATTTCACGAGCGACCCGCTGCACTGCGGCGACTGCAAGACGGCGTGCGACGTGAAGGGCGGGGAAACGTGCGCGAGCGGCAAGTGCGCCTCACCCTGCGCGGGCGGCACCACGCGCTGCGGCGACGCCTGCGTGGACACGAACATCGACGCCGGCCATTGCGGCGCCTGCGACGTGACGTGCGGCGCGCACGCCGCGTGCGACGGCGGCGCCTGCGCGTGCAACGACGGCTACACGGGCGACGGGCAGACGTGCACCGACGTCGACGAATGCGCCGGCGACAACGACTGCAGCCCGAGCGGCGAGTGCATCAACACCGACGGCGGTTACGCGTGCCGCTGTCGTGACGGCCAGACGGGCGACGGCAAGACGTGCAGCGGGCTCGAGCTCGTCACCGTCGCGAGCACCGGAACCGGCAGCGCCGGGCTGCCGTCGGGGATCGCCCTGAGCGCGGACGGGCGCTACGTCGCCTTCGTCTCGAACGGGCAGGATCTCGACGGACCGACGGTCGGCGTCACGGGTCCCGAAGCGTACGTGCGGGACATGGTGACCGGCGCGACCACGCGCGCGAGCGTCAACCAAGACGGCGCTCCGGCGGACGCCCCGGTCGATTCCGCGATCGCGATCACGCCGGACGGGAGCCGCGTGGCGTTCGCGAGCAAGGCCGACAACTTGGATTCGGGCAACCTGAACGCGCTCGCCGTGTTCGTGCGCGACGCCGCCGACAACACGACGCTCTGGCGCTCGGCGGCACAAGGCAGCACCGCGAGCAATGCGGACTCGGACGAGCCCGCGCTCGCCGCCGACGGTGACGGCATCGTCTTCCAATCGGCGCTCAAACTGACGAGCACCGCGATCGCGGGCCCGGCCGTCTACCTCAGCACGAAGCCGAGCGCCGCGGCCGTGCTCGTGAGCGTCAGCAACGCGGGCAAGGCGCCCGCCGCCGACACGACGTGCGGCTCGGACGCGCGCGCCGACGCCGAGCTGCCGAGCATTTCGGCCGACGGCACGCGCATCGTGTTCGACAGCATCGGCATCGGGCTCACGACGGACACCGACGCGAACTGCGCCTACGACGTCTTCTTGCGCGATCTTTCGGATCCGAAGAAGCCTGCCACTTCGCTCTTGAGCGCGAACCCGGACGGCCACGCCTGCACCACCATGCCGAACGAGGCGGGCTCCATGGACGCCGTCATCAGCGCGGACGGCAACTTCGTCGCGTTCGACTCGACCTGCAGCGACCTCTTGCCGACGAAGGACCAATTCGATTTCGGCGACGTGTTCGTGAAGGATCTGACGACGGGCGCGCTCACCAAGGTGAGCGTGAGCACGACGGGCGGCGAAGCGAACGGCAACAGCTTCACGCCGCAAATCAGCGCCGACGGCCGTTACGTCGCGTTCACCTCCTACGCGTCGAACCTCGTCGCCGGCGACACGAACCTCGTGCAAGACGTCTTCGTCCGCGACATGGCGAGCAAGAAGACCATGCGCGTCGACCTCGACGCCGACGGCCAGCAGATCGACGACGGCGCCGACACGTTCGCGTTCGCGAGCAACGGCGGGTCCGTCGCCTTCCTCGTCTATCAATCCCTGCTACCCGCGGACACGACGGGCGAAGGGCAAATCTACTTGCGCTCCTTGCGCTGAGCGCCGCACGTGAGCGCGGCTTACTCGGCGACGTACGCTCTGCCGTCCCACTTGTAGCGGCGCGGGCTCGGCGAGCCCCACGGCAGGAGCAACGGCTCGAGCCCGCCGGCCGTCGTCGTATCGACGGGAAACGGATAGGTCTTCTCGGTCCAACCGACGGCGTGGCCCGGCAGGAGCTCGATGCGCGTCGCGCCGTGGTCGCCCGGCGCGAACTCCACGGCGCCGAGCACGCGGTCCTTCTCGACGGCGCGGCCCGTCTCGGCGGCGAAGACGCGCACGAGCGCGTCGCCTTCCACTCCGTAAACGAAGAGCGCGTAGCGATCGACCGAAGAGCCGCCGAGCGCTTTGCTCGCCTTGGCGTGCAGCACGCCGCGCACGATGATCTCGGCCTTGCCGTCGCCGGTGAGGTCGCGCGCGGTCGCGTCGAGAATGTCCTTCGCATCCGCGACGCCGATCGTGATGAACGCGTAGCTCGTCCCGCCCCGAAACCCTTTGCCGAACACGACGAGATCACGATCGTGAATCAGGACGCGCTCGGGACCGGCGTCCCCCGCGACGTCCGTCACGAAGTCGAAGCGCGGCCGCTCGTTGCCGGTGCCGCGGTCCTTCTTGTAAAGGGCGTAGACGCGATCGAGGAGCTCGTCGGAAGTGGGCGGGCGCGGCGGTGGCGGCTGAGCCGGACCCTCGGGCGCGCGTACCCTCGGCGCAGGGCCGCCTTTGGCCACCGTCACTTTGGGCGTCCACGTCGTTTCGCCTGCGGGCTTGAAGCCGTCGCCCTGCCATTTGAAGGACTTCGACTTCACCGACTCCCAAGGCAAAATCGTGCCGCCCATGTCCGGGGGCGTCGGCTCGTCGTACGTCGCCGGGTCGAAACCCTCCGAGTCGCCCTGCGCGATCTCGATGGTGCCGCCGTGAATCGACACCTTGTTCGCGATGGTGCCGTCCTTCGTCTTGAGCCCCACTTCGTGCGCGAAGGCTTGAAACGGCTGATCGTCGCGCCCGATTTTCGTGACCGTGAGCACCTCGCGATAATGATCCTTCGCCCCGAAGCGCTTCTGAATCACGATCTCGTCGTGCCCGTCGCCGTCGAAGTCGACGAGCTCGAGACGCGTCACCATCGACGCGTCCTCGACCCCGAGGTCGCCGACGTAAAACTCCTTCCCGCCCCGGAACGTCGGGCCCACGATGGCGAGGAGCGGGCCGAACACGGCGACGCGCTCGAGCATCCCGTCGCCGCTCACGTTGCCGTACGCGTCGCGCTGCGGGTTCGACGAGAGCCCCT
>DATJXW010000140.1:0-8047 GCA_035499895.1 Polyangiaceae bacterium
CGGTGCGTCGGAGTAGGAAGCGGGCGCACGGGTCGATTGAGGCACGTGCGCTTCGTTAATTCATCGGGAGTATTTTCAATGCGAGTTCGAACTCTGTCTCTGGTTTTTGTCGCCGCTTCGCTTTCAATCGTCGGATGCGGCGGAGACGACGACTCGACGGCGACCCCCACGGGCGGCTCCGCGGGCATGGCCGGCAAGGCGGGCTCGGGCGGCGCCGCCGGCAAAGAAGAGGGCTCGGGCGGCAGCGCGGTCGCCGGTGCTTCGGAAGCCGGCACGGGCAACGAGACGGCGGGCGAGCCCGGCAGCGCGGGCGAGCCCGGCGGCGCAGGTGCGCCCGGCGGCGCAGGAGCGCCCGCGGCGGGTGCCGGCGGCGCGTAGCCGAAATCGCCTCTGTTTTCGCCCGGCGGCGGCGCGGACGAGCGGGCTTCGAGCCCGTGCTTCTTCGTTCGGCCGAGACCAAGTAGCGTAGGGGCTCGGCCATGAACGACCAAGCGCTCCAGGTCAACCTCCACCAGCTCTTGCGCGCCATGATCGAAAAGGGCGCGAGCGACATGCACATCACGACGGGGGCGCCGCCGCTCTTGCGCATCGACGGCGCCATCGTCCCGCTCAAGCTCCCTCCCCTCTCGCCGGTCGAAACCAAACAGCTCTGCTACTCGGTGCTCACCGAGGAACAGAAGATCCAGTTCGAGAAGGCCAAGGAGCTCGACCTCTCGTTCGGCGTGAAGAACCTCTCGCGCTTCCGCGCGAACATCTTCCTTCAACGCGGCGCGGTCTCGGGGGCGTTCCGCTCGATCCCGTTCAAGATCCTCTCGTTCGACGAGCTCGGCCTGCCGCAGGTCATCGCCGATCTGGCCGCCAAGCCGCGCGGGTTGATCCTCGTCACCGGCCCCACGGGCTCGGGCAAGAGCACGACGCTCGCGTCCATCCTCGACAAGATCAACGGGGAGACGCGCCAGCACATCGTCACGGTGGAAGATCCGATCGAGTACCTCCACCCGCACAAGCGCTCGATCGTCAATCAGCGCGAGGTCGGCAGCGACACGCAGACCTTCAAGGCGGCGCTGAAGTACGTCCTCCGCCAAGATCCGGACGTGGTGCTCGTGGGCGAGATGCGCGACCTCGAGACCATCGAAGCCGCGCTCACGATCGCGGAAACGGGCCACCTCGTGTTCGCGACGTTGCACACGAACTCGGCCGTTCAGAGCATCAACCGCATCATCGACGTGTTTCCGCCGCACCAGCAGTCGCAAGTGCGCGCGCAGCTGTCGTTCGTGCTCGAGGGCGTCATCAGCCAGCTGCTCCTGCCGCGGCACGGCACGCCCGGCCGGGTGCTCGCGCTCGAGGTGCTCGTGCCGAACGCGGCGATCCGGAACCTCATCCGCGAAGACAAGGTGCACCAAATCTATTCGCAGATGCAGGTCGGCCAGGCGAAGCACGGCATGCAAACGCTGAATCAGTGCCTGTATTCGCTCTACACGCGCCGGCTCATCTCACTCGAAGAAGCCATGGGCCGCTCGAACGAGGTCGAGGAGCTCCGTTCGATGATCGAGGGGCGCGTGCCCGTCGGCGGCGTCGGCGGGCCGGGCGGCGTTCAGGGCTCGCTGCCGCCGCGCGCGTGATCGCTCGCGCGCGCCGCGGCCCACCAAAAAAAGTTCCCCGGCGGCGAGCGTGGGGCTCGGCCGCCGGGGTAAGCGCGAACTCGAGAGAGGGAGGCTAGATTCGTGCGAACGGATCAGAAGTTGTGAATGAAGGTCAAACGGCCGGCGAGGTGGTGGTGCGACGGCGTCTTCACGGTCTCGTCGCCGACGAAGAGCATGAGGTTATTGCCCTTACCGTAGTTCGCGAGGTTGATGTTCGCGCCGACCGGCAGCGACGCGAGCGTCTGCGGCTTGCCGCTCTTGCTCACGTTGCCGATGTCGGCGCCGTACGCGTTCGGCAACTTGCCGTCCGTGTCGAGGCCGAGGAGCATCTCGATTTCCGGACCGATTGCCAGGTACTTGCCGAGCGTGTAGTCGATGAAATAGCGGAAATAGAGGTTGTTCGTGCCGTGGCTGTTGTTGACGAGGGAGTTCTCGTAGTTCTGAACCCAGAGCTCCATGTAAATCGGCGTTCCGCCGCCGCCCGTGATGTAGAACTGCGGGACGAGCGAGTTCAGGCGGTGGTTCAGGATGTCGTATTGCGCGCCGATCATCGGCGTGATGGTGAACGTGCCCGCCGTGATCGCCGGACCGATGTCGAACTCACCCAAGGTGAGCCCGCCGATGTACGCGTTCAGGTAGATGTCCGTCGCCAGGCCGACGGTGTCCGAGAGCGGGTGCGTCGCGCCGGCCCAGAGCTGGAGCCCGAGGTAGTCCGCGTCGATGCGGGTCCACGCCGCCGGGAACACTTCGGCGGGCGGCGCGGCGGCGGGCGCGGCTTCGGGGGCCGCTGAGGCCGGCGGGGTGGTGGCGGCAGCCGCTGGGGCGGCTTCGGGCGTAGCGGGCGCGGGCGCGGTCGCGGGCGCAGCCGGCGGCGCGGCGGGTTCGGCGGGCGGAGGCGTCTGAGCGAAGCCGCTCGCGGCGCTGAAGAGAACGGCGCTGGCGAGCAGGCCGGGGACACAAAGCTTGAGGGTCAGGCGCATAGACTCATCTCCGAAGGGGTTTGGGACCGGCGGACAGTCCGCCGCGCGCCGCCCCGAATTCACGAGGTCGGCACGGGTTGCACTATCTGTTTCGGCGTTGCTTGTGAATGTCTCGATTGTTTCGAAACATCGCAGGGGGCTCTAATTTCGCCCCTGACCTGCCGGCCGACATTTCGAGCCCTGGAATCCGGCCATTCGGACGGTCAATCGCCCATTAACTGCATAAATCTTGCGGTCTCAGCGCGGGCCGGTGCGCAGCGGATGACGCACTCCCGCACTTGCGGCCGAAACATCCGGCGATTGTTTCGCTCGACGTTTCGGCCCGGCGGACGGCGCCGACTCAAAAATCTTTGATGGCGAGCTGCACGTCCGGATTTTTCCCGGAGTGGCGGGCGAGCACGCCGAGGTACGGCTTCGCTCGCTTGTCGCCGGTGACGACGAGCGCGCGCAGCGCGAGCACGCGGATGGCGAGCGCGGAGGCGTCCGGCGGCAGATCGAGTTTGGCGAGGCGCGCCACGGCTTGCGCCTGCTCGTTCTTGTCCTTCGCGTGAGCGTCGACGAACGCCGCGAGCCAGCCGCTCAGCGGGCCGAGCACGACCGGGTACTTGGCGAGCAACGTGCGCGCCGCCGAGAGATCGTCGGCGGCGACGAGGTCGTAAGCGCGCTCGATGAGGAGCGGCGCCGTCACGTTGCCTTCGAGCGCTCGCGCCGAGGCGGAGACGGCGTCGCTGATCTTGCCTTGGTAGCGGCGGAGTCGCGCGAGGCGGAGGAGGTGCACGGGGCGGAGCGCGTCACCCGTGCGCGACGAGAGCACGCTCTCGGCCGTCGCGAGGTCGCCCTGGTCGAGCGCCGCGTCGACCACGACGATTTCGCCCCAGGGCACGCTCGGGTCGCGCAGGCCCGGCACGTCGGCGGCGGGCGGGTATTTGGTCCCGAGCAACACGCCCGAGCCGGCGGCGAGCGCCGCGAACGTGTGCGACGACTGCGCGGGCCCGAGCACCCTGAGCGCCGCGTCGACGTCGGACGGCTCGAGCGACTCGTAAGCCGCCACCGCGCGCACGACCGCGACGTCGGCGCTCGTGGGGTCGAGCTGCTCCACCGCTTTCTGCGCCTCGTCGATGCGACCGCCGAGCAGCGCCACACGTGCCGCGAGCGTTCGCGCTTTCGGATACAGGGCCGCGAACGAAACGGCGCGGAGCGCCGCCTTGCGCGCGAGCGTCTCGTCGCCCGCCTCGATCGCGAGGAAGCCGAGATCGGCGGCGAGCGCGGGGCTGTCCGCCGTGCCAATCGCCGTGTCGAGCGCCTTCGCGAGCTTGTCGTGGTCCCCGGTGCGCACGTAGTGAGCGGCCTCGAGCATCGGGGGCACGCAGAGGAGCGGCGCGGGGAGCTTCGCCGTGTCTTCCGGAGCGAGCTTCGCGTCGGCGGGCGGCTCCTCGGCGCGCGCCGGATCGAGCACCCAGGCGAGCGACTTCAGGGCGCGCACGCTCGGCGCGTCGCCCACCTTCGCCTGGAGCGCCTGAATCGCCGGTGCCGCGCGGTCCTTGCCGAGCTCGAGCAACGCGAGCCGTGCCACGAGAATGTCGGCGGCGACGAGCTTCGGGTCGAGCGAGCGCGCGGCTTCGTAGCGCTCGATGGCGCGGATGTCGCCCGCCCGCTCGAGCACGGCGCCCGCCGCGAGCTGGTACATCGCGTCGTGACCGGCCGGACCGTCCCACTTCGGCAACTGCGCGGCGGCGCCGGCGAGATCGCCCTCGACGAGGAACGCCGCCATGCGTCCGAACGCGAGGTCGCGCTCCGGCAGCCCCACTTCGCGCCCGCGGTAGATCGCCGAGTCGATGCCGCGCGACTCTTCGTCGAGCCACAACGCACGGAGCACGCGGTTCTCGAGCCAGAGCCGGCCGGCGCGCTGGCTGCGCGAATCGAGATCGAACGCCTCACTGAGCTTCTGATCGGTCGCCTTGAGCTCGGCGACGCCGCCGCCGTCGAGCATGCGCTCGACCTCGTTCGTGAGCGCGACCGCGCGCTCGGCCCGCTCCGCCTTGATCTTGCGCGCGTATTGCCAGCCGCCGATCCCGGCGCCCGACAGCAGGATGCACATGACGAGCAAAAACCAGGTGCCGCGTCCTTTTTGTCGCGGCGCTTGTTCCCAGGCCGGGGCCGCGCCGCCGGACGGCTCGAACATGCCGACGCGCGCGAGGTGCTCGAAGAGGACGCTCGGACGCGGCGGCCCGTCGTCGTAGAGCGGCTCGGGCGGGAGGCTGCCCGGCGTCGCGCCCTGATCGACGAAAGCCGGAAACGGCTCGGGTTGCGTGCGGCCCGTGCTCGTCGCGGGCGGCACGACGAGCGGGCGAGCGAACGGAGGCGGCTCGGGCTGTTGCGGCACGAGCGCGGGGGCCGCGCGCGCCGAGGACATGGCCGGTACCTGGAGCGCCGGCAGCTTGGCGGGCGGCGGCACGTTCAGCGCGCCGCCGAGCGAACCCGAGCGCGAAGCGCCGCGCGAAACGGCGGGCTTGAACGCAGCGTCCACCGGACCGGGCCGGGTGGGCGCGTCGAACGGATTCCTGAGCCGCGCGATCTGCGTCGCTTCGTCGGGCTCGAGCTCGCTGCCGCTCGGCTCGTGGAACGGATCGCCCACGTCGTAGCGATCGGTCGCGTCCTCCTGGTCGGGACGCGGCGGCGGCGGCGACGGGAGCGTCACGGCTTGCGGGGCGGGGCGCGCCGGAGCGGCCTGAGCGGGCGGGCGCGCGAGCGCTTGTGCGGGCGCTCGGCTCTGCGTGGCGAGCGCGCCGCGCCCCGATTGCCCCTGCAAAAGGACGCGACCGCCCGGCGCGACGCCGCCCGCCGGCGGCGCGACGCCGATCATCGTGCGGGCGCGCGCGTTCTTGTGCTGCGGCACGACTTGCTGCGTCGTCGCCGGCACCGAT
The DNA here is from genome assembly GCA_035499895.1 of Polyangiaceae bacterium. Taxonomy (GTDB): domain Bacteria; phylum Myxococcota_A; class Polyangia; order Polyangiales; family Polyangiaceae; genus PMG-095. The sequence continues at coordinate 5,548 of DATJXW010000140.1, forward strand.
TCGACCTGACTCACTTCTTGCGCCGAATCGAAGCGCGGCAACCCCGCGCGCGGGTTCGTCGGCTCGTCCCCCGAGAACGGCTGCGGCCTGAGCTGCGGCGCCGGAATCGAGTTTTGTTTGGGCAGCGCGCGCGCCACTTCCGCGGCGACGGCAGGCGCTCCGGCGCGCTTCTGCAAGGCCATGTAAAAGCTCGCGCGGTCGTGCCAATGGAGCGTTTCGGCGTCGGTGAGTCCGAGCTGCATGGCGCGCGTGATCACTTTTTCCGCGCGGAGCGCGTCGCCGCGGCGGAGCAGCACCTCGCCGAGGTAGCGGTACGGCCGGGGGTTCGCCGCGTCCGCTTTGCCCGCCGTGACGAGTGAGGCTTGCGCTTCGGGCAAAAGAGACGCATCGAGGAACATGCGTCCCACCGAAAGCATCACCGTCGCGTCGCGCGCATGCCATTGCTCGGCGGTCACGCCGATCTCGCGCACGAGCGCCTCTTGACCCGAAGCACCCACGTACGCGCAAAGCGCTACGGTGGAGTCGGCATCCGGATTCTTGCGCCAAGCGGCGAGCAGGTCGTCGAGCGCGCCCAAGCTACTGGCTCTCCCGGCCGGAGCTTTCCATCGCTCGCCGAGGATAGCGGAGCTTTCGCAGCGAACGAACCCCTTCCGAGCCAAATCGAGCCGAATTCGCGGCCCGCTGGCCGGGCGCGATGTTTCCGAGAACGTCGTCTGCCCCGACTGAACGAACAAGGGGAAAGAATCTGCTAAACACTGGACCCTCGCTCACACCTACCTCGAACCACGATGTGCGGCGTCTTCGGTATCTACGGCCATCCTGAAGCGGCGAACCTCGCCTACCTCGGCTTGCACGCGCTCCAACATCGCGGGCAAGAGAGCGCAGGCATCGTCACGAGCGACGGCAGCCAGCTGTCGCTCTATCGCGGCATGGGTCACGTGATCGACGTGTTTCCGCCAGAGCAGCTCGCGCGGCTCAAGGGCGACGTCGCGATCGGACACGTGCGCTACTCGACCGCGGGCGGCTCGATGTTGAAGAACGCGCAGCCCATCGCGGTCGATTACTCGCGCGGCTCGATCGCCGTCGCGCACAACGGCAACCTCACGAACGCCGAGGCCCTGCGCGAGCGCCTCGAAGCGCGCGGCTCGATTTTCCAGAGCACGAGCGACACCGAAGTGATCGTGCACCTCGTCGCGATCAGCACGCAGCGCGCGAGCGAAGATCGCGTCGCCGACGCGCTGTCGCAGGTGCAGGGCGCCTACTCGCTCGTGTGCCTCACGCCGAGCGCGCTCATCGCCGTGCGCGATCCGCTGGGGATCCGCCCGCTCTGTCTCGGCAAGCTGAGCGAGACGGGCACGTGGGTCGTCGCGAGCGAGCCGACGAGCTTCGACCTCATCGACGCGCACTACGCCCGTGACATCGAGCCGGGCGAGATGGTCATCATCGACAGAAACGGCATCCGCAGCACGCGCCCCTTCGCCGACGCGCGCCGGCACAGCTGCATCTTCGAGTACGTCTACTTCGCGCGGCCGGATTCGAACCTCGACGGCGTGAGCGTGTACGAGGCGCGCAAGAACCTCGGGCGCGAGCTCGCCGCGGAACACCCGGTCGAAGCCGACGTCGTGATCCCCGTCCCGGATTCCGGCGTCCCGGCGACCATCGGCTACGCGGAAGCGTCGGGTATCCCGTTCGAGCTCGGGCTCGTCCGGAGCCACTACGTCGGTCGTACCTTCATCGAGCCGCAAGCGAGCATTCGGCATTTCGGCGTGCGCCTGAAGCTGAACCCCGTGAGCGGCGCGCTCCAGGACAAGCGCGTCGTCGTCGTCGACGACAGCATCGTCCGCGGCACCACCAGCCGTAAAATCGTGAAGATGCTGCGTGACGCGGGCGCGCGCGAGGTGCACATGCGCATCTCGAGCCCGCCGACGCAGTGGCCCTGCTACTACGGCATCGACACGCCGACGCGCGGCGAGCTCATCGCTTCGAGCCACAGCGTCGAAGAGATCAACCAGTACATCACGAGCGACACCCTCGCGTACCTGTCGCTCGAGCGCATGCAACGAGCCGTCGTCGGCGCCCACACCGAGAGCGGCGGCCGCGGCACGCGCCGGCAATTGCCGGTCGCGGGGCAACCGCTCCAGACGACGAGCTTTTGCCAGGCGTGCTGGACGGGCGAGTATCCGATCGCGTTCGTGCCGCATCCGCGACAGAAGCAGATGCGCCTCCTCGATTGCTAGCCGGATCGCGCCGCGGCACGCAGAGCGCGTGCCAATGAACGCGCCCGCGCGGCGTGTGGGTCCCGGGCGCGCGCGAGAAAAATAACCATTCTTCTTCGAGGCGGCGCTGCCATGCTGACTCGATGATTCGGGGACTCGGTCGGCCCCGCTGGCTCGTCGCTGCGCTCGCGTTGCTGCCGTCGGGGTGTTTCATCGGCTACGACTCGCGCTGGGGCCAGCAAAAACAGGCGCAGCAGCACCTCGCGGCCGCGCGCATGCCGACT
>DATJXW010000141.1:0-24562 GCA_035499895.1 Polyangiaceae bacterium
GGCCGAGGTACGCGAGCGAGAAGCCGCCGGTAACGGTGAGCACGAGGCCGGCGGGTTTGCTCACCTGCGCGGCGACCACGGCGAGGATTTGCAAGAGTCCGTTCTTGCTCCGCTCGAGCGCGACCACGATGTCGTGCGAGAGCAGCGTCACCGGGCCGTGATCGCGCGTGAAGGTGGCGAAGCCCGAGACGAGCAGCGCGAAGATCGGCAGGCTCGCGAGCGCGGCCAAGTAGACGACCCACTCACGCGAGACGGGCCCGAGCCGTTCGCGCAGCCGTCCGGGGTCGGGCGGCGCGCCGGCGTCTTTCGGCAAACCGCCGCGGCCGAGCGCGACCGCGCTGGTCGTCGCCGCGGCGAGGAGGGCCGCGCCGACCAGGAGGTTGACGCCGAAAGAGAGCGGATTGTCCGGCCGTAGCACCACGAGCGCCGCCGCCGCCGAGAGCGCGCAGCCGACGATGAGCGCCTGCGCCGTGCGCGTCGGCACGACGAAAGTCATGAGGCCGCTCAGCATGCCGATCGTCGCGAGGCCGAAGCCGTAGTGCCAGCCGTACGTCTCGCCGATGTAGCCGCAGAGCAGCGGTGACAGCGCCGCTCCGAGATTGACCCCCATGTAAAACAGCGTGAAACCGCCATCGCGGAGCTTGCTGCCGTCGGGGTAGAGGGAGCCGACGATGGTCGAGATGTTCGGCTTGAAAAAGCCGTTGCCGGCGATGAGGAGCGCGAGCGCGAAGAAGAACGCGGTGTCCGTCTGCACCGTCATGAGCAAGTGACCCGCCGCCATCAAGAGGCCGCCGAAGACGACGGCGCGGCGCTGGCCGAGCAATCGATCGGCGAGCATGCCGCCGAAGAACGGCGTCATGTAGACGAGCGCGGTGTACGAGCCGTAGACGGTGTACGCGCGTTGATCGCCGTAGTGCAGAAACCCCTTCAACATGTAGAAGAGGAGGAGCGCGCGCATCCCGTAGTAGGAAAAGCGCTCCCACATCTCCGCGAAGAAGAGCGTGAAGAGACCGACGGGATGCCCGAAGAGCGTCTCTTTCTGGGGGTGTCCGGACTCCGGCATGGCGAGCGAGGCTATCCTGCCCGTGGCGCGGAATCAGCTCCGACTCTTTTCGTGACGGCTCAGCTCGGCGCGGCCGTGAACGCGGCGACGAGCGCCGTGTTCGCCGGTTCTTCGCGCGCGGCGCGCTCGGTCAGGCGAAAATGCGGGATGATTTCGCGCGCGCTCGCGCGTCCTTCCGAGGGGATTCCGAGCGTCCGGGCGGCCCAGGTCACGATCCGGCGCGGGTCGGCGCCGCGGTTTCGGAGCTCGGCGAGGCTCAGCGCGTCGGCGTGTTTGGCGAGGCGCGCGCCGCGTTCGTCCGTCACGAGACCGAGGTGCGCATAGCGCGGGTGCGGCAGCTCGAGCGCCGCCTGCACGTGCCACTGCCGCGCGGCGCTCGGCAAGAGATCCGCGCCGCGCACGACTTCGGTGACGCCGCCGTCCGCGTCGTCGACGACGACGGCGAGCTGGTAGGCGGGCGCCCCGCCGCGGCGTGCGATCAAAAAGTCGCCGACCTCGGCCGCGACGTCGAAGCTCACGGAGCCGAAGACGGCGTCCTCGAGCGTGAGTGGACCCTCGGGGACGCGCAAACGCACGCCCGCGGCGCGCCCGCTCGCGCGCTCCGCTTCACCGAGCGTCGCGAAGCGACCGCGACACGTGCCGGGATAGCGCGGCTCCTTGTCGCCGGCGTGCGGCGCGTTCTGCGCCGTGCGCAGGTCGCCGCGCGTGCACACGCACGGGTACGCCTTGCCCTCGGCGAGCAGCCGTGCGACCGCGGCCGTGAAACGCTCGAGGTGCTCGGATTGGACGCTCGGCACGCCGTCCCAATCGAGGCCGAGCCATTCGAGATCGCGCAGCGCGTCGTCGCCGAAACGCGCGCTCGCCCGCGGTCCGTCGAGATCTTCGAGGCGCAAGAGCACGCGGCCGCCTTGCGCGCGGGCGCTCCACCACGCGCCGAGAAACGTGCGCGCGTGACCCAAGTGCAAGAGCCCCGTCGGGCTCGGGGCGAGGCGTCCCGTGACGCCGACGCTCGCGGCCGGCGCGACGCTCATTCGGCGACGCAGCCGCAAACGGCGACGCGTCGTTGGGCGTCGTCGACGACGGCGTGCGCATGGCCGCAGCGACCGTCCTTTTCGCCCGTGATGCGACACACGGCGCTCGCCGCGCGCGCGAGCGACGAGAAAGCGCGGCAAGCAGTGCTGCAGTTCGACTCCTCCGATTTCTTGTCGGCTTTCGCGGGCGGCGCCGCGGCGGCGGCGCCACGGCTCGCTCCGCCCGCCGTGCTCGGCGCCGGCGCGCTCGCGTGCGTCCGTGAGGAACCGAGCGCTTGGTACAATTCGACGCGGGCGCGCTCGAGCTCGGCTTGCGCGTCCTCGAGATCCTCGCCGGGCGCTTTCGCCGCCTCGCTCGTCTCGTTCTCTTCCCGCTCTCGATCGAGCAAGTCGCCGGGCGCGGCGTGTTCGGCCGCGGGCGCGGCCGGTGCGGCTTCCGCCGGGGCGGGGGCGGCCGCGGGCGTCGGCGGCGGTGGCGCGGGCGGTTCCGCCGCCGGTGCGGTCGGCGCGGGCTCGCTCGCGCGCCCACACGCGACCGCGGCGACGCACGCCACCAACGACAACGCGAGGACTCTTTGCCGAAGCCGGGTGCGGTTCGCGGTGCGCATGCTGGTTCCTCGTTTCGCGGTGAGCCACTGACACCCGCGCTCGGTCGACGATTGGGTCTTCTACGATGCCATGACCCCGAGCGAGCCGTCCTCTCCGTCGCACGAGCGCAGGGGCCGGCGTTATTTACGCCCGCCGCGCCCCACAATCTTCCCCGCTAGGCTCGAAGTGCCGGCATCGGCGCGCGTCCGGAGCGCCGGACGGAGCCTTGTCTCACCCTTCGGCACTTGGTCGGACAGCGCGCCGTCACTTGCACGCGATGCCGCGCGCCCAGGTGCGCCCGTCGGCCGCATAGGCGAGCAGGCCGCCGCCCGGCACCGTTGCGAGCGAGACGCCGGAAAACACGCGCGCGGTGGCGAGCGTCTGTGCCTCGTTCGTGTCGGACCGAACCAGCACGAGCTCTTCGGGCGAGTGCGGCGTGCTCAGCGTCGGGCGCACGAAGGCGACGTGCGCGTGGCCGCAGAGCTCGGCGGTGGCGACCGGCGCGAGATCGATGCCGTTCGCGTAGTCGAAGAAAGCGACGTCGGAGTCCATGTGCGGCTCGGCCCCGAGCTCGACGCTCGCGAGACCGAAGTGCGTCACGTCACGCTCGATGGGCACGTGCGCCCACGCGTGTCCGGCCTCGGCGCCCACGAACGTCTCCGTCCACGCTTGCGACGGTCCGCCCACCCAGACGACGACGTCGTCGCCGAGCGTCGCGACGGCGCCGTCGGGTCGCACGGCGCGGGCGTGGAGCGGCGTCATCGCGCTCCTGCCGTCGATCGAGACGGCGAGCAGGTGATCTCCGGAGCGCGTGAGGGCGACGCTGCTCGCACCCGCGCCTTCCGGCGTGAGATCGAGCTCGGGTTTGCCCTCGATCCAGAGTCGTGCGTGCGACGTGCCCTCGGCGTCGGCGCGTCCGAGGAACGCCACCGTGACGCCGTGCTTGCCCTCGACGGCCGACACCCGTGAAGCGTCCCGCGCGTCCGGGTCGAGCACTTCGAGCGGCGCGCCTTCGTCGAGCCCGCGCCGGACGAGCCGTCCGTGCGAGATCCAATACGCGCGGCCGCCCGCCACCGCGGGCGCGCGCCGCAGCACCGAGAAGGCGGCGGCCGGCTCCTCGAGGGCGGCGACGGAAGTCTTGTCGGGTCGCGGCCCGGGCGCGCGGCGCGCGACGAGGACGCGATCGTCGCGCGTGAGCACCACGACGCCCGCGCTCGTCGCGGTCGCGGGAGCCATGGGCCCGATGTCGAGCAGATCGCCGAGCGTGACGCCCTTGATGCCCGTGTTTTTGGGGGCGACGACGCTCGTCGTCGACGGCCGCGCGCTCGCTTCCGGCGGCGACTCGGCGCTCTTCGCGGCCGCGGCGCTCGGCCCCGCGACGCTCGGCGCCGAGGCGCCCGGCGGCGCGCTCGGTGCCTGCGCCGGAGTGGACGCGGCGGCCGCGGCGTGGGCGCTCGGCGCGGCGAGGTGGGCCGGGTCCTCGCGCGAGCAGCCGAGACTCAGGACCGCCGGAGCGAGCACGAGCGCCGACGAGACTGAGCCGAGGCGCGCGAGTCGGCCCATGGGCTCAGGCATAGCGCCCGCGGGCGAGGGGCGGAAGCTCCGGGTTGTCGCGACTCGCCCGAACGCGCTATCTCGCGAGGCGTGAAGTCCCTCCTCGTGGCGCTCTGCTGCGCCGCTTGTGCAGCGCCGAGCCAGAGTCGCGCGCCCAGCGCGGTCCCCGCGGCCGCACCGCCGCCGGGCGTCGCGGTCGCGCCCGCGGCATCGACTCCGGCGGTGCCGCCTGCACCCGAGCAAGTGGCGGCTCCGTCCGCGCCTTCGCTCCCGCCGAGCGCGCCGGCGGTGACCCCGAACGTGCCCGTGGCGCCCGCGGGACCGCACGGCGCGCCGCTCCCCGAGCTCAGCGTGAAGAGCTTCGGATTGCACATCGGCGGCGGCGGCCGGGACGCGGCCGCTCGCGAGGAATTTTTGCGCGCCCTCGAGTCCGCGTCGTGGCGCTATCTCGACTGTTATCGGCTCGTCGCCGAGCCGGGCAGCGTCGGCACGTTCGGCGCCGATTTGACCGTCGGCGGCGCGGGCGGGAAGGCCAAAGTGGGCAAGCCACGCACGAAGCTCCGCGGCGACGAGTTTCACGCCTGCATGCTGAGCGCGTTCGAGAGCGTCCCCTTTCCCCGCACCCCGTCGGGGCGCGCGGTGGTCGTGAGCTACTCGGTGAAGTTCAATTTGGATTGAAGCGTCGTGACGTCCTCGCCGGCGCGACCGTTCACGGCGTGACGGGCGGGAAGAGGGGCGCGATCTTGGGCACGGGCGGGAGCGGCAAGAGCGCCGAAGGCACGAGCGGCGTGCCGTCGGGGAGCTTCGGCGTGAGCTTTTGCACGTCGTCCGTGAGCTCGGAGAGATCGCTCGGCAAGAGGGTTTCGCCGAGTCGCGCCACGTCTGCGAGCGAGAGCGGCTTCAGGCCGCAACCGATGCCGATGCTGCGCTTGACGCTCGCGCCCGCGAGGTTGTTCGTGCTCGCCGAGACTTGCACGCGCACGCCGACCGAGCCGCCGATCGCCTGGCGCGCGACCGAGCCCGCGCGGGCGCCCTGCGCGCGACCGAGCAAGCGGCCGACGCGCGATTCGGCGGCGGCGCTCGCGAGCGCGTCGCACGGCAGCGCGCCGTGCATGTCGAGCGAGAACGTCGCCGCGTCGGCGGTGCGCACGAGGCTGCCCCCGCCGTCGAGCACGAAACGCCCCGCGGTGAGGCGCGTGCCCGTGAGCGCGACGCTCTTGCCGTCGGGCGCGAACGTGAGGTTCGTCTCGACCGTGGTCACGTCGCCGAAGACGAAACCGTCGAGCTCGGCGGGGTGCGGCGGCACGAAACCGTGGAGCTCGGCGTGAACGGCGCCGAGCTCGGGCAAGCTCGCTTCTTTCGCCGGGAACTCGAAGCCGGCGCTCACGCCGAGTGAAACGCCGTGGACCGGCAGCGCGACGGCGAGCGGTCCGGCGAGCCGCTCGAGCGGCGTCACGGCGAGCTCGAAGCCGACCCGCGGCTTGGGCGCGGAGAGATCGACCGTGACGCGCAGCGGGGCGCGTGCGAGGTCCGTCTCACCGAGGCCGAGGGCGACGCTCGTGGCGGTCGGGATCCAGGTGGCCCCGATGCGGCCGGCGTCGAGCCCGGCGATTTTCGCGTGCTCCGCCGTGACGATGCTGCCGCCCGGCGTGCTCGCGACGTTGCCTTCGGTGAGCTCGAGCCAGGGCGGTTGCGTGGCGTCCGGACGCCACGCCGCGCCGAGGCTCTTCGCGAAGAGCGGCAGCGAGAACGCCGTCGCGTAACGCTTCGACCAGGCGCCGAGCGCGAGCCCGAGCGCCGGGAGCGAGCCGGTCGCGTCGATGTTGACGCCCGTGAGATCGACCCGCAAGAGCTTCAAAAAATCGAGATCCGCGTCGAGGCGGTCGATCGCGAGCGTGAGGCCGTCGACGCCGACGAGCGTCGCCTTCACCTGCTTGAGCTCGGCCCAATTCCAGCCGAAATCGAGCGAAGCGTAGCTCAGCGCGAGGCCTTGCTCGCGCGAACGGCTCTCGACCTCGCGCTCGATGAAGCCCGGCAGCGCGAGAAATGCAGCGACCCCGAGCGCCGCCACGAGCGCGACGCCCGTGCCCGCGAGCACGAGGAGGAGGCGCGAAGTCCTCACGCTGAGCTACGCTACGCCGCCTCGGGCGAGGTTCCAACCGTCGTCGCGAGGTCGCCGTCCGAAGAACGCATGCCGAATTATCTCACCCCCGAAGGCGCGAAGAAGCTCGCCGACGAGCTCCGGGTGCTCACGCTGACCGAGCGGCCGCGCGTCGTGCAGGAAGTGTCGGACGCCGCGGCGCAGGGCGATCGCTCCGAGAACGCCGAGTACATCTACGGTAAGCGCCGCTTGCGCGAGATCGACCGCCGCATCCGCTTCATCACGAAGCGGCTCGACGGCGCCGTGGTCGTGAAAAAGTCGGAGGTGGTGTGCGACGTGGTGCGCTTCGGCGCGCTCGTGTGCGTGGTGGACGAAAACGGCAAAGAGAGCCGGTACACCATCGTGGGCCCCGACGAAGCGGATCCGAGCGCCGGGCGCATCAGCTTTCAGTCGCCGCTCGGCCAGAGCTTGATGAAGCGCAAGGTGGGTGACAGCGTGACCGTGCGGCGTCCAGCCGGCGAGATCGAGATCGAAATTCAGTCGATTGACTACGAGTGAAGGCGCGGGACGCGGGCGCCCTCAAAAATTACCGCTCACGCCGAGGGTGAGCTCGCCCGGACCGACGCTGAGGGCGACGGCCGGCACGGCGTCGTTGTGCCAGAGCTCGGCCGTGATGCCGCCGCCGAGCACGAGCAAGCCGCCGAGCCCGAGCAGCACGTAGCCGGTTTCGCGCCGCGAGCGTTCTTCGTCGAGCAGGCGGCGGTAGGTCGCGCAGGCCGGGCTCGCGAGGTCGTCGCAGAAGTAGCGCGGCTGGCTGTGCTTGAAGCTCTCGGCGTCGTCGTGCTTCGAGCTCGCGGAGAACAGCGTGGCGACGCCGACCCCGACGCTCGTCGCGGCGCCGACGTACAAGGTGGCGATGAGCGCGAGCTTTTCGGTCGGGAGCTCGCCCGGGCTCGTGCCGCGGAAGAAGCGATCGCCGAAGCTGCCGGAGCTCTCGCTCGGGGAAACGGCCGGGGGCGCGGCCGTCGGCGCGCTCGCCGTCGGGGCGGCGGGCGGCTCGGCCCGAACCCCCGGTGCGATCAAGAGCAAGGCGGCCGTCGCGCCCGCGACCCTCGGCAGCATGGTTTCCCCCGTATCACCTCGGCGCGCCCGAGAGAACACTCACAAGAAGAAATCGGGCGCGAGCTCGGCGCCGGGCGTCACCGCGTACGCGTCGAAGTCCGTCACGCCCGCCTCGCGGAGCACGTCCTCGTCGATGAAGAAGCGGCCGGTCGTCGCGCGGCTCGAGCGCGTGAGGACGGCGTGCGCCGCGTCGGCGACGATCTCTGGCCGGCGGGCCCGCGCGACGAGCGGCGCGCCGCCGAGCAGATTTTCCACGGCGGCCGTGGCGATCGCCGTGCGCGGCCAGAGCGCGTTCACGCCGATTCCGGCCGGTTCGAGCTCCTCGGCGAGCCCGAGGACGCAGAGGCTCATGCCGAGCTTCGAGAGCGTGTAGGCGAGGTGCGGGGCGAACCAGCGCGGTTCGAGCGTGGGCGGCGGCGCGAGCACGAGGATGTGGGGGTTTTCGCGCTTCGCGAGCTCCGGGATGCACGCCTTGGAGCAGAGGAAGGTGCCGCGCGCGTTCACCTGCTGCATGAGGTCGAAGCGCTTCATGTCCGTCGCGAGCGTGCCGGTGAGCTGAATGGCGCTCGCGTTGTTCACGAGGATGTCGATGCCGCCGAACGCGCGCACCGTCTTGTCGACGGCGGCGAGCACCTGTTCTTCGTGGCGAATGTCCGCGACGCAGTCGATGGCGCGGCCCCCGGCCGCTTCGATCTCGCGAACGCTGTCGTGTACGGTTCCGCGAAGTTTCGGATGCGGCGCGTCCGTCTTCCCGACCACGGCGATGCTCGCGCCGTCCCGGGCCGCCCTGAGTGCAATCGCCTTGCCGATGCCCCGCGTGGCGCCGGTGATGAAGAGGGTCTTGCCCGCGAGGCTCATCGGCCGCGAGGATAGCGCGGGTCCGCGCATGGCCGACGAGAGAAGTGTCAGCAGGCCGCCGACGACCCGGCGGTCGTTCCCGCCGGGAGCGGAGTTCGCCGGGCGCTTTCGTATTCGCTCGCTGATCGGGCGGGGCAGCATGGGGACGGTGTACGAAGCCGAGCGGCTCGCCGACGGGACGACCGTGGCGCTCAAGCTGAGCGCGCTCACGGGCGGGGACGCGCGCGCTCGCCGCCGCTTCACGCGCGAAGCCGAGGCCGCGACGAAGATCGAGAGCCCGCACGTCGCCCGCGCGCTCGCGTCCGGCGAAGATCCGGCGAGCGGTTGCGCATGGATCGCGTTCGAGCTCGCGCGCGGGCCGACGCTCGACGTTTACCTGCGCGAGCAGCAGGAGCTTTCGCTCGAGACGGCGGCGCGCCTGCTCGCCGAGCTCGGCGACGCCCTCGCCGCCGCGCACCGCGCGGGGCTCGTGCACCGCGATCTCAAACCCGAGAACCTCCGCGTCGACGAGCGCGACGGCGCGCCGTACCTGATGGTGCTCGACTTCGGCATCGCGAAGGAGTTTCAGGGGCTCGAGGTCTCGGCGACGGCTCCGGGGCTCGGCACGCCGCTCTGGGTCGCACCGGAGCAGAGCCGCGAAGGCTACACGGCGGCTCCGAGCGCCGACGTGTGGGCGTTCGGGCTGCTCGCGTTCTTCGTGCTCACGGGCAGGCTCTATTGGCGCCACGCGGCCGACGCGTCGAGTCTCGCCGATCTGGCGCTCGAGCTCCTGAAGAGCCCGATCGAGCCGGCGAGCGAGCGCGCGCGGGCGCTCGGCGTGACGCGCGCGCTGCCGGCCGGATTCGACGCGTGGTTCGCGCGCGCCGTCAACCGCGATCCGCTCGCGCGCTTTGCCGACGCGGGCGCGGCGAGCGAGGAGCTCGCCACGGTGCTCGCCGGGCGCGCCGAGCGCGGCGGTCCCGTCGTCGAGCGACCCTGGGTCCTCATTCTCGTGCTCGTCGGCGGCCTGATCGCGATGGGTTACGCGCTCGCGCGCATCGTCCGCGGCGGGTGAGTTACGCTCGGGGCCGTGGTCTCTCTCTGCTTCGTTTGTCTCGGCAACATCTGCCGGTCGCCCACGGCCGAAGGCGTCATGCGCCACCTCGTGCAAGAGGCCGGGCTCGAGCGTGCCATCCGCGTGGATAGCGCGGGCACGGCGGGCTACCACGAGGGTGATCCGCCCGATTTTCGCGCCTGCGCGGCCGGCGAGCGGCGCGGCATCCTGATCGGCGGCGCGGCGCGCCAGTTCGAGCGCGCCGACTGGCAGCACTTCCACTACGTGCTCGCGATGGATCGCTCGAACTACGACGACTTGCTCGCGACCGCGCCGAACGCCGAAGCGAAGAAGAAGCTCTACCTCTTGCGGAGCTTCGACCCGAAGTCGCCGGCCGGCGCCTCCGTGCCGGACCCGTACTACGGAAGCGAGGACGGCTTCGACCTCGTGCTCGATCTGTGTCTCGCCGCCTGCAAGCCGCTGCTCGAAACGGTGCGGCGCGAGCACGGGCTGTGAGCGCGCTCGGCGGCGCGCTCGAGGCGGCGCTCGCCGAGCGGCTCGGCTCGCGCGTCACCGGAGCGTCGGCGCTCGCGGGCGGCGACATCAACGCGGCGTTCGAGCTCGAGCTCGCGGACGGCCGGCGGCTCTTCATGAAGACGAACGCCGACGCGCCGAACGGCATGTTTCGTGCGGAAGCGCGCGGCCTCGCGTGGCTCGGCGAAGCGCGGGCCGTGCGGCTGCCGGCGGTCGTCGCCGTGTCGGGCGAGACGGGGCCGAGCTTTCTCGTGCTCGAGCTCCTCGAGTCCGCGCCGCGGCGGAAGAATTTCGACGAAGAGCTCGGCCGAGCGCTCGCGGCGCTCCACCGCGCGACGCCCGGCGCGTTCGGGCTCGACCACTCGAACTTCATCGGCAGCCTGCCGCAGTCGAACGCGGCGCACGGGCGCTGGGTCGACTTTTTCCGGAGTGAACGGCTCGCGCCGATGCTCGAGCGCGCGCAGGAACGAGGCCGCGCGACGAGCGCCATGCGCCGCGGCTTCGAGCGCCTCTTTGCGCGTCTGCCCGAGCTCGCCGGGCCCGAGGAGCCGCCCGCGCGCCTCCACGGCGACCTCTGGGGCGGCAACCTGCACGTCGACGAGACGGGCGCGCCCTGCCTCATCGACCCGGCGGCGTACGGTGGGCACCGCGAGATGGATCTCGCGATGATGCGGCTCTTCGGCGGTTTTTCGGAGCGCGTGTTCGCGGCTTATGCCGAGGCTTTTCCGCTCGCCGGCCGGCACGCCGAGCGCGTCCCGCTCTATCAGCTCTACCCGCTCCTGGTGCACGTGAACCTGTTCGGCGGCGGCTACGCGAGCTCGGTCGAACGCGTGCTCGAGCGGTACGCGTGAGAGCTACTCTTTGCAGGCCTTCGCGGTCGCGTCGTACTTTTGATCGGCAGCCTTGAGCTCTGCCGTGAAGAGGGAGAAGTTGTCCTTGGCGAAGAAGCCTTGAAACTTCTGATCGGCTTCCTGGCGGGCGGGGTCCGCCGTCTTCCAGGTGATGCGCTCGTAGGCGAACGACTTGAAGACCATGTCGGACTGGGTCTCGATGGCGCCCCAGGTCTTCACGCTGTCGGCCTTCTGCGCCTCGCTGAGGTCGTCGAAGCCGGGCCAGCCGTTGACCTTCATGTTGCCGGCCTGCGTGACCACGGTCTGCCAAGCGTCCGAGGCCGCGAGGCGTGCCTTCGTGCATTCGTCGCTTGCACTCTTGTCGCAACCGACTGCCAGAGCCACACACGCGAGCAAACCGAAGCGTCCCATCGCCGTCCTTTTTGCCGACCGGGAGGTCGCGGCCGCGGAGCTTACACCGGGACCGAGCTGGGGGTCTCTCCCTACGCCGGCGCGGAATATTCTCGGATTCGAGGCCGGGCCCGCGGCCGCCGGGACCCGCCACCCCCGAATTGCCGCGAGGACGTTGCACGGCCTCAAAAGATCGACGACGCTACGCGAGCCCGGCTCGGTCAATCGGAGTCATGCCTCACCCTTCCCGCAATGCCCCGCCGCTCGGCCAGGGCACGGTCGTCAACGACCGGTATGAAATTCGCCAGAGTCTGGGGAAGGGCGGCATGGGCGAGGTGTTCCTCGCCTACGATCGGACGACGCAGCAGCCCTCGGCCCTCAAGGTGGTGCGTGAGGAGTCGCGCATGCCGGGCGACGACGAGGCGCTCCGCCAAGAGCTACTGCTCGCCCGCTCCGTGAGTCATCCGAACGTCTGTCGCGTTCACGACCTCGCTCCGAGCCCGTGGGGACCCATCCTCGTGATGGAGCACATCGCGGGCCAGACGCTCCACACGCACATCCGGCGGCGCAAGGCGCAAGGCGGTTACACCGCCGATGAATTCCGGAAGATTGCGAGCGAGACGGCGGCGGGGCTCGCGGCCATTCACGCGCAGGGTCTCGTGCACGGCGATCTCAAGCCGGGCAACGTGATGGTGACGAACGATCGCGCCATCATCCTCGACTTCGGTTTCGCGCAGGAGCGCGCTCGCTTGAGCGCGCGCAGGCCCGGCGCTCCCCCCGACGGCGGCACGCCGAACTACATGGCGCCCGAACGCCTGCGTTCCGGCGGCGCGAGCCCCGAAGACGACATGTACGCGCTCGGGCTCACGCTCTGGGAGATGTGGACGTGCCGCGTGCCGGAGCCGGGGTATCGCCCGCGCGCGAAGCCGATGCGCTCGCAGATCATGTTCGACGTGCCCGCGTCGCTCTCGGTCGACGAGATCAAGCAGATCTTCCGCTGCTTGACCGACGATCCGAGCGCCCGGCCGACGGCGCGCCACATGCGCTTCTTCAACCCCACCTCGCTCACGACGAGCCAGGTGCAGATCCCGCGTGAGCGCATCAACCCCGGTCCGCCTCCGGGGCGCGGCGCGAGCGACCTGTTCGTCGCGAGCTCCCAGTCGCTGCTCGTGACGTATTCGGCGAACGCACCCGACGCCGCCGGCACCATGTTCCCGCTCGCGAAGCCCGTCATCACGATCGGGCGGCGCGCGGGGCAGGACATCGTGATGCCGGAGCCGACCGTGTCGGGCTCGCACGCGATCCTGCGCTGGCAGTCCGGCTCCTGGTCGATCGAGGACACCGGCAGCACGAACGGCACGTTCGCCGACCACAGCTACGACCGCAAACAGACGATTCAGCTGCTCCACGGCGCCGAGATCCAACTCGGCGAGTCGCGCGTGAAGATCGTGAGCTTTCCGGAGGGCTCGCCGCAGCACGAACGCGCGCGCGCCTACCTCGCGCGGCGCGACGGGCTCACCGGCTTGCTCTCGCGCGAGCAGCTCATCCGCGTGATGGAGGACGATCGCGGCTTCGGCGAATGGTCCGGCGTGCCGCTCACGGTGGCGCGCTACCAGATCCGCGGACCGAACCGTCACGTGAGCGATCGCCCCGCCATCCTCGAGATGCTCGCGCTCAGGCGCGCCGCTCAGCGCGTCGTCGAGCTCACCGAGATGCTGCTCTTGAGCCTCGTGCCGGTGACGGGCGGGCGCACGGGGCCGCTCAAGTTCGCGATCGCCATGACCGGCCCGAGCCTCGACGAGGCGCGCAACGTGGTCGAGCAGGTGGTCTCGCAAGTGCAGGGGAACATGCCGGATTCGCTCGATCTCGCCGCCACCATCGTGCGTGCCGAGCCGGGCCAGCAGGTCCAGGCCCTGCTCGACGACTGACCCTCACTCCTCCACGCCTTCCCATGGCGCGCCCCCCGCGCACTTCCATCCCTTCGCTCTCCGGAGAGCCTCGTTCCCGCCGCCTCGGCGTCGGCACGAGCACCAGCAGCGAGCGCCCGTTGCGCGCCCAGCTCGTCGTTGCGGGCGTCGTGTGCGTGATTCTGATCGCGGTGCCGCTCTACCTCTTGCGCCGGCCGTCGAGCGCGAGCGCGACCGCCGTCGTCGCGAGCGCGTCGGCGAGCGCGCCGCGGCTCGCGCCGGCCCCGATCGCGGTGGACGCCGGCGCTCCGCCGCCCGTGAAGCCGGCCGAGCGCGTGCGGCTCGCGCCGGCCCAGCGCGTCAAATGCGGGACCTCGGCGACGCAGGCGCGCGTGGAAGGCGGACTCTGCGACAGCATGCCGCCCATCGAGCAAGCGCTCGGGAACGCGATCCGCGCCTCCGTCGATTGCGCCCCGAAGCGCAAAGAAGAAGGCTCGATCAACTACGTCCTCAACATCGACTTCAATCAGCGCAAATTCCACGTGTTTCCCGGGGCGAGCGGCAGCTGGCGCGGGCCCGCCGCGCGCAAGGCCGCCGAGTGCGTGAACCGCGCGTTCGCGAACCCGGATTGGGGCGCGGTGCCGCACCAGTACCGATATTACTGGGTCGCGATCCTCGCGACGTACCCGCTGCCGAGCGCCGTCGCCGCGCCGCCCGGCACGCCGACGTTCGAATAGTCAGCGCCGCTCGGCGTCGGGCTTCGGATCGCCGCCCGGCACGACGAGCTCGCCCTCGAGCCGCACGTCGCGCACGTCCGCGCCGAGCACGTCGCGCCGTCGCTCGGGCGGGGTGAGGCGGCGGAGCGCCGCGTGCCGCTCGGCGAACGCGGCGAGACCCGAACGCGCGAACAGGTCCTCGAAGAGCTCGCGGAGCCGACGCGCGAGCGCCGGAGCCTCGCCGTTCGTGCCGATCGCCACGACGACGTGGCCGGCGCGCGCGAGCGCGAGGTGCGAGTAGCTGCCGAAGCGCGGCTCGTCGACCGCGGCGAAGAAAATGCGCCGCGCCTCGCACTCGGCGTCCATCCGCGCCGCGAGCGCGGCGTCGCGATCCGCGAGCACGGCGAGCCAAACTCCGTCGAGATCCTCCGGCGAAAAGCTCGTCTTCTCGAGCACCGCGGCGCCGGCTTCGGTGAGCGCGCGCGCGCGCGCGTGTGCTTCCTCGCCCGTGCCGACGACGAGGCAGCGGCGTCCGCCGAGCTTGAGCGCTACCGGAAACCAGGGTGCCACGCCCGTCGCCGTAGCATTCGCGCCAAGGTCCGTCATTGACCCTGAGCCTTTTTCTCTTCGGCCTTGCTGCTGAAGCGCGTCGGCAGCCGCGGGCGCGTGAAGAAGTGCACCTCGCGCTCGGCGTCGCCGATGCGTTGCATGAAGAGCCCCGCGAAGGTGCTGAAGAGCGCGTCTCCCGGCGCCGCGGTGCCGGTGCTGCTCGGGCGCATCACCCAGCGCTGGAGCTGTTGCAGGACCGCCGGGCTCACCGGGTTGATTTGAATCGTGCCGCGCGCGTAAAGCGGCACGTTGGGCGAGACTTGCGAGGCGTCGCCCGCGAGCAGGCGGTGAGCTTCCGCGCAGCGCCGGAACACGCCTTCGAGCGTCGTCGTCCAGCGCGCCTGACTCGAGCCGGGTCGCACGATTTCCACGTAATAAGCCTCTTCCCACACGTGCCAGGTGATGCGGCAGCTCTGCGTCGTGGTCGAGAGCGGCTCGGGGCTGCCCACGCGCTGGATCGTGGCGGTGAGGACGATCGTCGTCGGCAGGCCGCGGCTCAGCTTGCTGCGAATGCCCGCGTCGAGCACGTCGCGAAAGCCGATGTCCACGTAGAGCAGGCTGCGATCGGTATCCCAGCTGAGCTCGACGTCGCGCTGCACGGGAGCCGACTCCGCTTGCGCCGCCGCGCCTCGACTGACGAGGACGGCGAGAGCGAGGAGCAGCCAGCCGAGGCGGCGCCGGCGCGTCGGCTCGCGCCTCACGGAGGGCTGCCTCCCGCCGGCCCGCGGCCCACGAACACGAAACCGAGGGCGTTCGAGAGCGAGAAGGTGAAGCCGCCGACGGACGTATCGGCGCGAAAGCCGAGCGTGGCGGTCAGATCGATGGGGACGCGCGCGAGACCCGAGTACGCGCGCGGCGGATCGGTGAGCGTGCGGTCGCTCGCGAGGCCGTACACGCCGCCGCCGCCGTAAAGGTCGATGCCGTAGATGGAGCGCTGGCCGCGGTAGAGCGGAATGCGGTATTCGGCCGCGATCTTGAACGCGTAGTTGCCGTAGCGTTCTTCGACGATCTGCGTGCCCAAGAAATTCGGCGGCGGGCGCCGGTCGAACGTCATCCCGAGCACGCGGTCGGGCAAGAAATCACTGAGGTCGCCGACGTAGAACTGCTCGAAGAACGGCGCGTGACCCGCGATCGCGCCGCCGTAGAGGTCGAGCGAGAGCACGTGGCGACCCCACGGCAGCTGCCACCAGCGCGAGGCGCGCGCTTCGACCTTCTGGTAGTCGTAGTCGAGCGCGGCGGGCAGGAGCGAGACCTCGCCGTTCAACGTCACGAGCCAGCCGCGCGTCGGCAAGAACGGCTGGTCGCGCGTGTCGTGCTGCAACGTCGCGCGCACGGTGGAGAGCACGCTCTTGCCGCGGATGATGCCGAAGTCGATCGGTTCGACGTCGTAGCCCGTCACCTGCGACGCGCTCTTCGGATAGTCGGCGTAGAGGCTCTCGAGCCGGTAGTTCGCCCACACCTGCGTCGAGACGGAGAGGTCGCGCCCGAAACCGAGGGTGCCGCCGAAGCGCTTGTAAGCGACGATCGCGTAATCGGTGTAGCCGCCTTCGCCCGCGGGGGACCCCGCCTGAATCACCTGCGAATTGCCGAAGAAATCGTGGGCGTTCGTGTAGAGCAGCGTGCCCGCGACCATCCAGTTGCTGCCGAGAAACGCCGGGTCGAGGAAGCGCGCGCGGACCGCGAGCTGATACTGAGCGAACGCGGCGGCGCCGCCGAGCGTGATGCCCGTGCCGGCGAGGTTCGTCTCCGCGCCGTCGAGGCCCGCGTAAGCCGTGAGCGGACGCGCGTGTCCCTTGGCCGCGCCCTGCACGTCCGCGTCCTTCGAGAGCCCCATCCAGAGGTCGTTCAGGACGAGCGTGTTGCGCTCGCTCACCTCGATGACCAAGAGCACCTGGCCCCGGTGCGAACCCTTCTCGAGCGAGAGATCGACCTCGCGGAAGAAGCCGGTGCCGAGCAGGCGATAGCGCAAGAGCTGGAACGCCGTGTCGTTCACGTCGATGATGTCGCCCGGCTTGAACGGCACGTAGCGCATCACCACACGACGATTCGTGCGCGTGTTGCCGCGCACGACGATGCCCTCGAGCTCGTAGCGCACGCGCGAGGTTTCGCGCGGGCCGTGTTCGTCGCAGTCGCACGGCGCGGGCGGCAGCGTGCTCGCGGGCGGCGAGGCGGGGGCGCTCGGCGGCGACGCGGTTTCGGAAAAAGCCGCGGGCGGTGGCGGCGCTTCGGGCTGCGCGGCGCCGGCCGAACCGGGCGCCGCCGGTGCGCCGGGGGCGGCCGCGCTCGTGGCGGCGTCGCTCGCGGCCGGAGCGGTCGCGGGCTTCGGCACCGCCGTGTCCGGCGCCGTTTGCGCGAACGCCGTGTGCGGCAGTGCGACGAGCGCGGCGAAGCCGGCGAAGCGACGGAACGAAAACGAGCCGCGCGCGCCGAGCATGACGTTACGGCGAGCGCCGGATCCCGGCTGGAACGCGCTCGTACGTGTCGCAGAGCCGGCCGAGGCGTTCGGCGAGCGCGGGGGTGAGCTCGGCCGCGCGCGCGCGGTACGTCCAGTTGCCGGAGGCGACGCCGGGGACGTTCATGCGCGCTTCGGAGCCGAGACCGAGCAAGTCTTGCAGCGGGAAAATCGTCGTGTTCGCGACGGAGGCGACGAGGGTGCGCACCATGTCCCAGTGCGGTTCCCGACCGTCACTCGCGGCGTAGGCGAGCGCGCGTTGCCGTTCGGCGAGCAGCGCGGCGGCGCGATGGGGGTCGCTCTCGCGCGCGTGCGAGCCGAGCCAGCCGACCATCGTGTCGTTGTCGTGCGTGCCGGTGTAGGCGACCACGTTTTTCGGGAAGCGGTGCGGCTGGTATTCGCGCCAATCGCCGCCGAACGCGAACGCGAGCACGCGCATCCCGGGCAGCCCGAAGTCGTCCCTCAGCCGCACCACGCCGTCGGTGAGCACGCCGAGGTCCTCGGCGACGAAAGGCAGCTGGCCGAGCGTCGCGGCGAGCCGCTCGAAGAGCTCGTGCCCGGGCGCCTCGACGAAATGCCCGTCGCGCGCGGAGGTGGCGCCCGCCGGCACCTCCCAGTAGCGGTGAAAGCCGATGAAGTGATCGAGCCGCACCGAGTCGAAGCGTGCGAGCGTCGCGCGGAGGCGGCTGATCCACCACGCATAGCCGGTCTCCCGCAGCCGCGGCCAGTCGTAGATGGGATTGCCCCAGAGCTGGCCGTCGGCGCTGAAGTAATCGGGTGGAACGCCCGCGACCACGCGCTTGCGCCCGTCCGGGTCGAGCTGGAAGAGCGACTGGTTCGCCCACACGTCCGCGGCGTCGTGCGCGACGAACATCGGCACGTCGCCGAGGAGCCGCACGCCGAGCTCGTGGCAGCGGCTCCGGAGCGCGGCCCATTGCCGCAGAAACTCGCGCTGCACGAAGACTTCGTACGCGACCTCGGCGGCGAGCTCGCGCCGCGCGCTCTCGAGCGCGGCGGGCTTGCGCTGGGCGAGCTCGAGGTGCCATTCGACCCAGGGTTTGCCGCCGTTCGCGCGTTTCAAGGCGCGAAAGAGCGCGTAGTCCGGCAGCCACTCGCGATTCTCTTCGAGGGCCCGGTCGAGCTCGCGCCGGGCGTCCGCGCGCTCGAGAAACGCCGCGCACGCCTTGCGCAGCCGCCGCTCGCGAAAGCGCCGCGTGGCCTGGAACAGCGTGTGCGGCGCGTTCACGAGGCGCGCCGGCGCGACCAAATCGGAGGGCTCGAGCAGGCCTTCGCGTTCGAGCGCTTCGAGGCTCACGAGCCACGGGCTCCCCGCGAACGCCGAGGGGCTGTCGTAGGGCGAGTTACCGCCGCCCGGCGGCACCACCGGTAACATCTGCCAATGGCGCTGGCCGGCACGCGCCAAGAATTCGGCGAAATGGTGCGCCGCGGGGCCGAGGTCGCCCGCGCCGTAAGGGCCGGGCAGGGACGTGAGGTGCAAGAGCACGCCGCTCGAGCGTTCCGCGAAAGGGCCGGTCATCCGTCGTTCTCCTTGCCGCGCACGAGCGACGCGCCGATCGCGACGCCGAGCACGATACCGATCGCAGCCAGGGACTCTAGTGACGAGACGTGAAGGAAGTTGGAAGCGACCATCTTCGCTCCGATCAGGATGAGCACGATGGCGAGGCCGGTGCCGAGGTAGTGGAAGCGGCTCATCATGCCCGAGAGCACGAAGTAGAGCGCGCGCAGCCCCAGAATGGCCATGATGTTCGACGTATACACGACGAAAACGTCGTTCGAGATGGCGAGCACGGCCGGCACGGAATCGACCGCGAAGAGCAGGTCGGTGAACTCGACGACGACGAGCACGAGGAAGAGCGGCGTCGCGTAACGCGCGCCGTCCTTCATCACGAAGAAGTGATCGCCGTGGGTTTCCTTCGTGGTGCGGAGGTAACGGCGCGCGAGCTTGAGCGCGAGGTTGTCCTCGGGGTCCACCTCTTCTTCCTTGCGCACGAGGAGTTTCGCGCCGGTGAACAAGAGGAAGCCGCCGAACACCCAGGTCATGAAATGGAAGCGGTGGAGCAGGGCGCTGCCGAGAAAGATGAAGACCGCGCGCATCACGATCGCGCCGAGCACGCCCCAGACGAGCACGCGCTGTTGCTGCGTCTCCGTCACGCGGAAGTAGGTGAAGAGGACGAGGAAGACGAACAGGTTGTCGACCGAGAGCGACTCCTCCACGACGTACGCGAGCAGGTAGGTGACGGCAGCGTTCGCGTCCTCGCGGAAGCGCACGTAGAGAGCGAACCCGAGCCCGACGAGCACGAAGAACACGCTGCGGATCGCCGCCTCGCGGAACGACACGCGCGCCTTCACGCCGCCGAAGACCGCGCGATCGAGCCCGAGGGAGAGCAGCACGACGCCTCCGAAAACGGCCCAGTCCACGGGCCCTAGAGCGCCGCTCATCGCTCGCCTCGTATCATGCCGGGTACGGGCATGCTATATGCGCGCCGGTGAAAAGCCTCGTTTTTACCGTGTGCTTCGTGCTGCCGGTCGGCCTCGCCGCTTGCAAGAGCAGCTCGCCGCCGAACGGAAATGCGGCGACCGCGTCGAGCGTCACACCGGCGGCGGCGCCCGCTCCGGCGCGACCCTCCGCGTCGGGCGCGGCCAATCAAGGCGTCGAGCTCGCGTGGACGGATCCGCCCACGTGGCGACGTTCACCGCGTGTCATCCCCATGCGCAAGGCGACCTACGAAGTGCCGCGCGCCGACAAGGATCTCGAAGACGGCGAGTGCGGCGTCTTCTACTTCGGTCCCGGCATGGGCGGCTCGATCGACGCCAACATCGACCGCTGGGTGAAGCAATTCAAGGATCTCCCCGCCGACAAGGTGAAGCGCGCCGATCGTTCGGTGAACGGCCTCGTCGCGCACACCGTCGAGATCGACTCGGGCAGCTTCAACGCGAACTCCATGGGCCGCGCCGGCCAGGACATGATCAAGCCCAATTTCGGCCTGCTCGGCGCGATCGTGGAGGAGCCGAGCGGTGAGTATTTCTTCAAGCTCACCGCACCGGAGCGCACGATCGCTCAGGCGCGCGCGGACTTCTATCGCATGCTCGACAGCGTGCACGTGAAGTAGCCCGGCCGTCGGGCGCGTCTCAAAACTTGAGCTCGAGCCCCTCGCGCGCGCCGAAGAGCAGCGTGCGCGAGCCGCGCGCGTCGAGCCGCGCGGTCGCAGCGCGGATCTTGTCTTCGACCGCCTCGTCCGAGTGCAGCGGGTCGTGATGGAAGACGGCGCATTGTTTCACGCCGGCCTGGTGCGCGAGATCGGCGACCGTGTTCGCGCGCGCGTGACCCCAACCGACCTTCTGCGGGTACTCCGCGTCGGTGTACTGGCCGTCGGCGATCAGCAGATCGGCGCCCTCGACGAACGCGACGAGCGCGTCCGGGAGTCGCCGCAGCGCCTCGGGGTCCTGCGCGGATTCGTCGGCGTTCGAGAGCAGGAGATCGAGCTCGCTGTCCGTCGCGTACACGATCTTCTTGCCGCCGCATTCGAACGCGTACGCGTAGCTCTTGCCCGGGTGAGGCTGCTCGAACGAGCGCACCGTGACGCCGCCGAGCTCGACCGTGAACTGCTCGAAGGTGCGCGCGCGGATCTCGGCGCCGAGATCGCTGAAGTTCACCGGGAAATACTCGGAGCGCATCTGCCCGTGGAGCAGTTCCTCGACGCGCGTTCGGCCCGCTTCCACGTCGTAGACCACGATCTCGCTGTCCTTCGCGTAAGCCGGCACGAAGAACGGGAAGCCCTGGATGTGATCCCAGTGCATGTGGCTGAAGAACAAGTGCGCGGACACGCGCGGCCGTCCGCGCTGCACGAGATCGAGCCCGAGCTCGCGCAGCCCCGTCCCCCCGTCGCAGACGAGCTCGAACTCGCCGTAACGGAGCTCGACGCACGAGGTGTTGCCGCCGTAGCGCCGCGTCTTGTGGCCGGGCGTGGGGATCGACCCGCGCGTCCCCCAGAAGCGCACGAACGTCGCTTCGCTCACTCGGCCTCGTGCAGCACGAACACGACGTCGCCGATTTGAATCGTGTCGCCCTGATGCAGCACGGCCGCGTGCGCCTTCACCCCGTTCACGAACACGCCGTTTTGACTGTCGAGATCCGCAAGCGAGAGCTCGGCGCCTTGGCGGCGAAAGACGACGTGGCGGCGCGACAAGAGCGCGCTGTCGATGGTGACGTTCGCCTGCTGGCCGCGCCCGACGACCGTCTCGGCGAGGGACAGGGCGAAGCGCCGCGGCGCGCCCGGCCCCCGCACTTGTTCGAGCGTCGGCAGTTTTCCGCCCCGCGGCAAGCCGCTCACGATGGCGACGGCGCCCGCCAGCGTGGAATCGGGATCGAGCGAACCTGTCTTCGACACGCGCGCTAGAGGTTAGACGAGGTGATAGAGAGAGTCATGCAGAAGCTCATCTTGATCGGCGTGGCCGGCGGCGCGGGGACGCTCGCGCGCTACGGTGTCGCGACGCTGGCCCAGCGGCTCTTCGGCGCCGGATTTCCTTGGGGCACCGTGTGCGTGAACCTGATCGGCGCGTTCCTGTTCGGACTCGTGTTCACCCTGTGGCGCGAGCGAGGCACCCTCGACCCGGAGGCGGCGAGTATTCTCCTCATCGGCGTGATGGGCGGCTTCACGACGTTCTCGAGCTACGTGAACGACCTCGTGGGGCTCGCGCGCGGCGCGCGGCTCGCCGCCGCCGGCTTCGATTTCGTGCTGCAGAACGTCGGCGGCGTCGCCGGCTTTCTCGCCGGCGCGGCGCTCGGTCGGCACGCGTAGCGCGCTGCGTCGGTCGTGCTCGCCGCGGCTCCGGCGGGAACACTTCGTGGTAGAGATCGCTCCGCATGCGCGCCGTCGCGGCGCGGAGGTGAGAACGCCCATGTTTCGCTCCATCCTCGTGCCCGTCGATTACTCCGAGCATTCGAAGACCAGCCTGCGCTACGCGGCGGAGCTCGCGCGGAGCGTCGGCGCCACGCTCGACGTGGTCCACGTGTGGGATCGCCCGTCGTACGCGTCCGACGCCGTGCTCGTCCGCCGCCCCGGGGAGGATCACTGCTCGCTCGCCGAGCTCATCCAGAAGAACGCCGAGAACGACATGAACGACTTTCTCGGCTCGCTCGCGCTGCCCCTCGAGACGAAGCTCGGCCACCGCTTGTTGTCCGGCGATCCCGCGGCCAAGCTCGTCGAGGAGCTCCGGAGCGGCAAGCACGATTTGGTCGTGCTCGGCACGCACGGCCGGACGGGCCTCATGCATCTCTTGCTCGGCTCGGTCGCCGAGAAGCTCGTGCGGCTCTCGCCGGTGCCGGTGCTCACCGTTCCGCCCGCCGCGCGCGCATAGCGCATCGCAAAAAAGCTCAAGCTTTGGTGCATTCGCGCTGAGAACTTGCGGCGCTCGCGGCCTCAAATCGGGGCTTGCTCGCGGGCCCGAGGGCCGCTTATTCTCGCGCCTCACTCGTGAAGCAAGCCGTTCCCGCGCACTGCAAGTCCCGGTACCGAGTGCGCGTTCGCTTCGGTGAGACGGACCTGATGGGGATCGTTCACCATGGCACCTACATCAGCTACTTCGAGGTAGGCCGCGTCGAATACATGCGGCGGCGCGGTCTCGACTACCACTCTTGGACCGAGCTCGGCATTCACCTGCCCGTGGTGGAAGCGTACGTGCGGTATCGCCGTACGGCTCGTTTCGACGAGCTCCTGTGTATCGAGACGCGGTTGAGCGAGCTCTCCCGCGTCAAGGTGCGCTTCGACTACCGGCTGCTCAGGGAGCCCGAGGGCGACGTCGCGCCGAGCGGCGGCGCCGACCAACAGCTGGTCGCCGAGGGCCATACGCTCCTCGCCTGTGTCGATCAGCACCACATTCCGCGCCGTATCCCGCCCGAGGCGGAGGCGGTTTTGCTCGGGCCCGAGCTTGACATTCCTGCTCGCATCGGCGCCGACGGCCGCCCGCGGCACGCCGCCGTCGCGCCCGGCCACACCGAGGGCGACGCCGCGACCCACGCCTCCCCGAGCGAGCGAGTCGCTGGTTCGAAGTCGTAGGCGGGGCGGCGTGTTACGCTCGGAGTATGTCCGAACGTCGGCCCGTCACGCCTGACCCGCGCGCGTCGCTGGTCGATTCGGGCTGGTCGGAGCCGGCGCCGGCGTCCGAGCGCGAGCTGCCGTCGTACGCCGACAGCGCGCGCGAGCACCTCGTCACGCGCGTGGACGATCAGATTCAGGCGCGTATCGCGGCGATGAACTACGAAGATCGCACGGACGTCGTCGACGTTCCGAATCTCGCGCCGCCGCCGCCCCCGCCCCCGTCCGCCGCGCCTGCGACGAAGTCGCGGCCGCAGCACGCGGTGCCGCAACCCCCGTCACGGCCCCAGCACGCCGCGCCGCAACCGCCGTCGCGACCCCAGCACGCGGTCGCGACGCCGCCGCAGATGCCGTTGCCGCCGCCGCAGTTGCCGCCGCCTCCGCTGCCGGTGCCCGAGCTCTCCGCCGCCCCCACCGACGAGCGCACCTTCGTCGACTCGAATCCGGCGCCCGTCTCGACGACGCCGCCCCCGTCGCCGCCGTCTCACCCGCCGCCGCGGCCCTCGCGCCCGCCGCCGCCGTCGTCGCGTCCGCCGCCGCAGAAGTTCGGTTCGCTCCCGCCGCCCTCGTTGCCGCCGCCGCGCACGCCGTCGTTCTCGCCGATGCCGCCGCCGCCGACGCCGACGTCGTTCACGCCGCCGCCGAATCTGAGCGAAGCGCTCTTCGAAAAGGTGGGACTTTGGGGTTCCGAAATCCCGCTCTGGGGCGTGCTCCTGCCCGCGTTCGCGGCCACCGCCCTCGCCGCGGCGTTCATCGCCGGCGTGTTCGCGTCGTCGCCGCGCGAGCAGGCGGCCGCGCCGTCCGCGTCCGCCGCCGCCGACACCACCGCCGCTTCGGCTCCGAGCTCGCCGGCTGCCGCGACCGGCGCCGACGCGAGCTCGGGCTCGAACGCCGCCGCCTCGTTGCTCGACCGCGCGCGGAGCGGCGACGAGCGGGCCATCGGCGTGCTCGAGCACCAGCGCCCGGAAGATCGCGGGACGGACGAAGCGCTCGCGCTCGCGGCGGGTAAAGTCGCCGAGGAGCTCGCGTCGGTGAGCAAGCTGCGCGCGCGCCTCGGATCCGACCCCGGTCTCGCCAAGGATCCGAAGGTCATCGCCGATCTGCGGCGCATGGCTCAGGAACCGGAGACGAGCCGCGACGCGCTCGGCGCCATGGCCGCCTTGCCCGGACCCATCAGCGCGGATTTGCTGTACGACGCGTGGACCAGCACCGCCGAGCACAGCAGCACCACCGAGCTCGCGCAGGCGTTGCTCATGGGCCGCGACGTGCGCCCCAAAGCCTCACCGGCGCTCGCCGTGGCGCTCGATCTGCGCGAGGCCGAGAGCTGCGAGGACAATCAGAAGATCCTGCCGCGCGCCATCGACGTGGGCGACAAGCGCGCCTTCGCGCCGCTCACGCGGCTTCTGCGCCGCAACGGCTGCGGTCCCACCAAGCGCGACGACTGTTATCTCTGTCTCCGCGGCAACGGCGGGGACGATCAGCTGAAGAAGGCGCTCACTGCCGTGAAGATGCGGCGCGAGCCCGAGCTCGTCCGGCGCGACAACAAGTGACGCTGCGCGAGCGCCGCGTCAGCTCGACTCGACGCGCCGCTTGAGTGCTTGGTTCATGTAGACGAAGCCGCGCGCGAGCTGCTTCAC
>DATJXW010000142.1:0-13450 GCA_035499895.1 Polyangiaceae bacterium
CCACGCCATGCGCCTCGTCGGCGACGGCGAGCCCGCGAACGCGCGCGTGCGCGAGATCATGGAGCGGCAAGTCGGGCACCTCGTGCGCCTGGTCGACGATTTGCTCGAGATTTCGCGCATCAGTCGCGGCACGTTCGAGCTCCGGCGCGAGCGGGTCGCGCTCGCGACCATCGTGACGAACGCCCTCGAGACGAGCGACCCGCTCCTCCGCGCCGCGGGCCACGAGCTCTCGGTGTCGCTGCCGAAGGAGCCGCTCCATCTCGACGGCGATCCGACGCGCCTCACGCAGATCCTCGCGAACCTCTTGAACAACGCGGCCAAATACACCGACGCCCACGGCCACGTGTGGCTCGGCGCGCGCGAGGTCGCAGGCGACGTCGTCATCACCGTGCGCGACGACGGCATCGGCATCGAACCGGAGGAGCTGCCGCGCATCTTCGAGATGTTCAGCCGCGCGGGCGCCACGAGCCGCAACCAGAGCGGACTCGGCATCGGGCTCACGCTCGCGCGCAAGCTCGCGGAGATGCACGGCGGCAGCATCGACGCGAAGAGCGGCGGTCTCGGGCAGGGGAGCGAGTTCGTCGTGCGCTTGCCGCTCGCGCCGGTCGAGGACGAGTCGGACGCGCTCGCCGGTGCCGACGCGCCGGTGGACGGGAAAAAGCGCGTGCTCGTGGTCGACGACAACACGGACGCCGCCGAGACGCTGGGGATGTTGCTCCAACTGCTCGGCGCCGAAGTGAAGGTGGCGCACGACGGGCCGAGCGCGCTCGAGCACTACGCCGGCTACGACCCCGATCTCGTGCTGCTCGACATCGGCATGCCGGGCATGGACGGTCACGAGGTCGCGCGGCGCATGCGGGCCGAATACGCCGCCCGCGCGACGACCATCGTCGCGCTCACGGGCTGGGGGCAGGCGGAGGATCGCAAGCGCGCGCGCGAAGCCGGCTTCGATCATCACCTCGTGAAGCCGGCCGACGGGAACGCGCTGCGCGCCCTGCTCGCGTCGGTGCCCGTGCGCCGCGCGACGCCTTGACGTAGCGGGCGGCGGGCTCGATGTACCCTGCATCGAACATGGCTCTCTCCCTGATGCCCCTCCTCATCCACAGTGAAGCGGTGTCGCCGGAAGTGCGCGCCGTGATAGAAGCCGCGGATCGTTCACCGCCGGACCGGCGCCTGGCCGAGCTCGAGGCCGCCGCGCACCTGCTCTACGGGGAAGTGAAGATCGACTGCCGTGATCTGCGCGATCTGTTCGGTCTCACGCCGAAGGGCGACTGCTGAGCGACGTCTCGCGCCGCGGCGTCAAGCGCTGTCCCGAAAATCCACGCGCACGGTCTGGAACCCGAGCGAGCGCACGAGCACCTGCACCGTGCGCCCGACGGACTCTTCGGCGCGCTTGATGATCCCGGCGTCCTCGGCCGCGGATTTGAGCGTCTGCTCGGCCGCGCGCCGCGCGTCCGTTTCGAGCGACTCCTTGCGGGTCGCGAGCACGTCCGTCCGGCGCGTGTGCACGTAGGTGCGATCGTTGTCGAGCCGCGCCGAAAACACCTGGGCCGGCGGCAAGCGGAGTGTGACCGAGCGGTGATCCGCGCTCACCGTCACGTCCTCCGGCCGGAGCTCCGCGAGGTCGACGCCCGCCGTCACGTCGCCGCTCGCGACCAACAAAATCGCGTCCTCGGCCGTCACGAGCCCGAAGAGCGCCTGCTGTTTGTCCTTGAGATCGACCACGCGTTCCACGTGGTAACTCACGCCCTCGAGCCGCGAGAGCTCGCGCACCTCCGTGATCACGTCCGGCAGGGGCTCCGGCTTTTTGGGGCCCTTGAGCCAAGCAGGGCCGTACATGCCGAGCACGACCCCGAGGCCGAGCGTCGCCGCCGTGAGAAACCACGCTAGCGGACGACGCTCCGCGCTCATCCCCGTGAGGTTACACCCAAGCTCGCTCGGGCGGGTCGGAACCGGAAAACGACCGGCCGCTCAGCGGGCTTTCGCTTCGAGCACCGCGAACGGCGACGGCGTCGCCGTCACGCGCGTGAGCTCGAGGCCGGCGTCCGCGAAGAGCGCGCGCATCTCGCCCGCGGTGCGCTCGCGACCCGGCAACATGACGAGCATGTTGAGGTCGAGGAGCAGGGCGGGCGACGGCGAGCCGTCTTCGGGCACGAGCATTTCGACGACGACGACCGTCGCGTCCGGCTTCATGGCGCTTCGCACGTGACGGAGCACGGTTCGCGCGGTCGCGTCGTCCCAATCGTGCAAAATGTGCTTGAGGAGGTAGAGGTCGCCGCCCTCGGGGACGCCGCGCGCGAAGTCGCCCGCGACGCACTCGACGCGCTCGCCGAGCGCGGCCGCTCCGTCGGCGCCTCGAGCCGAACCGATCACGTGCGGCAAATCGAAGAGCACGCCGCGCGCTTCGGGGAGGCGTTCGAGCACCCAGCGCAGGAACGCGCCGTGCGCGCCGCCTATGTCCACGACACGGCTCGCGCGCGGCGGTTGCCACGCCGCGCCGATCGCGCCGAGCGCCATGGCCGATAGACCCGACATGCCCTCGGAGAACGCGCGCCCTTCCTCGGCGTGCTCCGCGTAGTGGCTCCAGATGTCCTTGCCGAGCGTCTCGGTCGCGAGCGAGCGGCCCGCTCGCACGCAGCCGTCGAGTTTCGCCCACGGCAGCCAGTGACCCGGCGCCGTCTCGGCGTCGAGCAGCGCCCGCATCGAGCCCGGGACGTCCGAACGCAGGAGCTCCCCCGCGGCGGTGAGGGCGAAGGATCGCTCGCCGCGCGGCTCGAGCACGCCGAGCATCGCGCCCGCGCGCATCACGCGAAAGAGCGCGTCGGGCGCGAGGTCGAGCTCGGCCGCCACCGCGTCGGCGGAAGCGGCGCCCCGCGCGACGGCGTCGAAGACGCGCAGGCGGGCCAACGTGCCCACCGCTTGGCTCGCCCAACTGCCCATCATGAGCTCCAAAATGCGCTGTCCTGGATTCGGTTTTCCGTCGTGCGTGCTCGCCATGGTCTCTCCTCCGTGTTGCTTGCCGAGAGGGTACGGGAAAGCCGCGCCGCCGGCCCAGCTGCGAAATTACATTATGGCGTGCAAAGTCGCAGACGAGGTGCGATGCTGCGACCGTGCCGCGGGCCGACGTTTCCGCCGCTCGATCTGCTCCTCCGGCCCTCGCCTGGAACGAGCTCAGGCTGGTGCTCGAAGTCATGCGAGGCGGCGGGCTCGGGCGCGCCGCGGCGGCGCTCGGCATCGACGCGACGAACGTCGGGCGCCGGATTGCGCAGCTGAACGAGCGTCTCGAACGGCCGCTCTTCGAACGCGTCGACGGGGCGCTCGTGCCGACGGCGGTCGCCCGCGGTCTGCTCTCGGATCTCCAGGCGATGGAGGCGCTCGCGTGGTCGGTCGAGCGCAAGCTCGCGGCGGAGTCGGCGGCCGGCCGCGCGCGCGTGCGGCTCGCCACGTCGGAGTCGTTCGCGATGTACTTCTTGCTGCGCCGGATGGATGCGCTCCGCGCGCGCGTGCCTGAAACCGAGATCGAGATCGTCGCTTCGCATGCGCTCGCCGATCTGCGCAAGCGCGAGGCGGACGTGGCCCTGCGCTTCGTGCGGCCCGCCGCCGAGGATTTACGCATTCGTCGCGTCGGCGCGATCCGCTGGTCGCTTTACGCGAGCGCGAGCTACCTCGCCCGCGCGCCGCGCATCGACCTCGAGAGCGGCCTCGCCGGCCACGAGCTCGTGCGCTGGGGCGGTCCGCCGCTCCGCCCCCGCATCGTGGCGTGGCTCGACGAGCACGCGAGTCGCACGCGCGCGACGCTCGTGACCCCGCACCTGCACGTCATGGTCGAGGCCTGCGCCGCCGGGCTCGGACTCGCCGCGCTGCCGGGCGCGATGGCGCGCGGTCACGGCCGGCTCGAGCGGGTGATCGACCACGCGATCGACGAATCGGAGATTTGGCTCGTGGTGCACCGCGACCTCAGGCGCCTGCCGCGCGTGCGCGCCGTCGCCGACGAGCTCGCTCGCTGTTTGCTCGAAGAGCGCGACGCGCTACGCGCCATCTGAGGCCCTCGCCGAACGCCGCCTCCGCTCGTCGGCGGAGCGCCGCGTGGCGCTCAGTTCACGAATTTCGAGAGCAGGCGGATGTAAGCGATTTGATAGCCGTCGTCCGGTTCGGTCACGCTCCACGAATCGAGCGGCCACGACGTGTTGAAGTCCTTGTACGATTTTTGCGCCGGTTGACCCTTGGGCGGCGTGATCGACTCCGACGTGCAGACGGCGTTGTTGTCGCTGCTGCCGCAGCCGCTCGGGCAGCAGCCGTCCCAGTCGTAACTCGGGTTCGGGCCACCCGGCAAAAACCCGGGCGGAGGCCCGTACTTCGAGACACCGACCCGATCCCAATTGGGGCTCTTGTCGGCGAACCACGTGTGGAAAAACTCGTTCACCGAGTTTTCGGCGCCGTGGTCGTTCATATTCGAAAGAAACTCGAGCGAGAGCGGATTCAGTCCGTGGATGTAGTGAACGTAACGGGCCGCGGCGCGCATCGCGTCCGCGTCGCTCGCGCTGTCGAGCTTGTGCACGACGGACGCGGTGAAGAGATTGCCCATGTTGGATTTGGTCTGATTGCTGCCCCACACGTAGTCATGCATGTAGGCGAGGTAGGGGTCGGCCTCGGCGAGCACCGTCTTCAGGTTGTCGTCGCCCTTCATCCCGGTCACGTACGCGTCGTGAATCGCGCTCACGACCGCCGCCGTGGCGCCCCCCGCCTCGACGTACTCGAGCAACGCGTCCTGGGACGCCACGTCCCACGGAGACACGTAGTTGCCGTTCGTGAAAAGGTGCGCTTTCGTGTAATTCGAATCGACGAAGCTCTGATAATCCGCGCCGTTCGTCAGACGATAGAGCTGCACGGCGGCATCGAGCTTGAGCGCGAGGCGGCCGTAATCGTCCGTCTCCTGTTGGCCCGAGCCGAGGCCCGAGGTGCCGCTCGCGGAGTCGTTGTTCTTGAAGATGACGGCGGGATTCGCGTCGGCCCACGCGTACGCTTTGGCCGCGCGATCGCCGAGGTCGCTCGCGTACGCGGACAGATCCATGCCTTTTACGCCCGCGAAGACCTGCGCGCCGTACGCGAACGCGGCCGCCCCCGCGAGCGCCGCGGTCGTGTTGGGACTGCCGTAGAGCGTCTGTCCCGTCGCGCTCGAAGGCGGACTGCCGCCCGCTTCACCGACGATGCTGAGGAGCGAGC
The DNA here is from genome assembly GCA_035499895.1 of Polyangiaceae bacterium. Lineage (GTDB taxonomy): Bacteria > Myxococcota_A > Polyangia > Polyangiales > Polyangiaceae > PMG-095. The sequence goes on from DATJXW010000142.1 coordinate 5,224, forward strand.
CGTCGTCGTTCTGCAGTCGAATCAGGTAATCCATGCCCCATTTGGCTTCGTCGAGCACGTCGGGCACGCCGTTGCCCGATTCGGGGACGTTGTCGTCGTCGCCGAACGCCGCCGGCTTTTCGACGTACGCGCGCAGGAGATTCTCGACGTAAGACGCCGTCCAGGCCGTGTATTTGTTGAAGTCGCCGGCGTCGTACCAGCCGCCCCACACGTCGCGCTCGGTCGTCGCGTCCGTCGGCGAGCTGTAGAGCCGCGCGTTGTGATCCTGCAGCGGACCGACGTGACTCGGTCCGTCCGCCCAGCCGACACCCGCGTGCGCCGCGTCCTTGTCCTGCCCGACGCGCTGATAAAAGAACATGCGGAGCGCTTGCTTGAGCACGTCGGCGTAAACGTCGCTCTTGATCGAGAATGCGTAGGAGCGCACGTTTTGCTCGACGTCGACGACGTAGTAGTCGCCCGCGGTCGTCACGCTCGAAAAGTCGAACCACCACGCCTTGTCTCCCGAGGACATGTCCGTCGCGCCGCCGTTCCACACCGTCGGCGCCGCGCTGAGCACGGTGCTGCCGCTCACCGCGTCGACGAGCGCGTACGTCTGGCCCGGCGTGAAGGACTGGTCCGAGTCGAACCCCATTTGAGGATCGCGAATCACGGCGACCTTTTCGGAGTCCGGCAAGTAGCCGAATTGATCGACGACGATGAAGGGAGTCGTCGGCGGCGCCGAGCTCGAGATCGCGCCGCCCGAGCCCGACGTTCCGGCTCCGCCGCTCGCCGCGCCCGTGCCCGCGGTCCCGCCTTGCGCTGCCGCGCCGCCGCTCGCGCCCGTGCCGCCGCTCGCGCCCGTGCCGCCGCCGGTGCCGCCCGCGCTCGCGCCCCCGCTGCCGGTCGTCGTGCCGCCGGTGCCGTTCCCGTCGCCGCTCGAGCCGCCCGTGGCGCCTTGGGCCGAGCTGCCGCCGCTCGTGCCCCCCGTCGTCGCGGAGTCTCCGGCACTGCCGCCTTGCGACGCGTGGTCGTGTCCGGACCCGCCGCACGCCGCCGTGAACGCTGACAGGGCCGCGGCGAACGCGACACCACCGCCGATGACCCTCGAATTCGAGCCTGAACGCATCCGCTTAGAATAGCATGGCTCCCCCCGCGGATGCCTCCACTCGACGGCAACGTGCTCATCATCGGAGCCGGGATCGGCGGCCTCACGCTCGCCCGCGCGCTCGTGCGCCGCGGGATCCCTTGCGAAATTTTCGAGCGTGAAGCGGAACTCAAGCCGGTCGGCGCCGGCATCCTGGTTCAGACGGGCGCGATGCTCGCGCTCCGCACGCTCGGGCTCGACGGGCCCGTCGCCCGCGCCGGACAGGAAGCGCGCGTCGGCTTCCTCACGACGGATCGGGGCGTCACTCTCCAAACCACTCCCATGGACTTTCTGCGCGAGGAGCTCGGCGCGCCGACGGTCGCGATCCATCGCGGGTCTCTGCAAGAGGTGCTGCTGCGCGGCGCCGAAGGCGTCCACCTCACGCGCGCGGCCGAGCTCACGCGCTACGCAGCCGACGCAGGCGGCGTGACGGCGCACTTCGCCGACGGCAGGAGCGCTCGCGGCGCGCTCCTCGTCGGGGCGGACGGCTTGCGCTCGGCCGTGCGGCGCGAGCTCCTCGGCGACTCGCCGCTGCGCTACGCCGGATACACGAGTTGGCGCGGCATCTCGGACGCCGGCGCCGCGCTCACGCCTCACGAGGTGCGGGAAATGTGGGGACCGGGCTCGCGCTTCGGGTTCGCGGGTATCGGCGACGGCGCGGCGTATTGGTTCGCGGTCGTGAACGCGCCGGCCGGCGGGCGCGACGCCGACTCCCTCGCGGTCGTTCGCGAGCGTTTCGCGTCGTGGGCCGCGCCCGTTCCGGCGCTGCTCGCGGCCACGCGACCCGAGCGTGTGTTTCGTACCGACATTCACGATCGCGAGCCGGTGCGCGCCTGGTCGAAGGGCCGTGTCACGCTGCTCGGCGACGCGGCCCACCCCACCACTCCGAACCTCGGACAGGGCGGCTGCATGGCCATCGAAGACGCGGTCGTGCTCGCCCACGCCCTCGAACACGCGAACACTCTGGACGACGCGCTCGCCGACTACGAGCGGAAGCGGCTCGAGCGGACTTCACGGATCGTCAGGGTCTCATTCCGTTTCGGCCAGATCGCACAGCTCGAAAATCCGAGTTTAATCTGGCTCCGAAACGCTCTTTTACGCTTTACTCCGGTCGCCGGCGTCCAACGTCAATTGCGCGCGGCGGCGAATTTCTCGCTCGATCCCGCCTGAGCGGGCGGATCACGGTGCGCTTTGCCGGGTACCCACACGGTACCCGGAGCCCGTGAGAATCAGGCGTGCTCGGAGCGAGCGGGTATTTCGGGGCGCCCGCGAGCGCGATTTTCCTACATTCGGTTTCGTGCCCCGACTTGAGACTGCCGAGAGCGCTTTTCATCTTGCGTGACGCGCCGCTCCGACGCGCGGCGCCTCGACTACCGATCTTCCTGGAACGAAGCTTCCCGGTGCTGTAATAGGGCCGACAACTCGGACGCGAGTTGCTATGGTCCGAGCGCACTCAATCCCAATGATCACTAAAGGAGTAAGAATGCCTTCATCCGTCGAATCCGATATCCGTTCCCGCGTCGAAGCTTTCGTGGAAGATCTGACCGCGATGATCCGCGCCTCGGCGCTCGATCTCGTCAACGAGGCGCTGGGGGAAGGGGGGAGTCGACCCGGAAGGAAGAGCGGTGGTCGTCGCGCAGCGGCGGCTGCCCCGGTCGCTCGGCGCGCGAAGGGCGCCAAGCGTGATCCGAAGATGCTCGCCGCGTTGACCGACAGGCTCGGCGACTACATCAAGAAGAACCCCGGCCAGCGCATCGAGCAGATCGGGAAATCGCTCGGAACGCCGACCAAGGATCTCGCGCTTCCCGTGAAGAAGCTCCTCGCCGCGAAGAAGATCTCGACGAAGGGCCAGAAGCGCGCGACGACGTACTTCGGTCGCTGAAACCGGTTCCGGCGGACGTGGGTTCGCCGGAACTCGCTCACTCGCTCGCGGTCGTCAGCGGGTGACGATCAACTTCACGAGCAAGACGACGAGCAAGAGCGGGAGCAACACGAGGCTCACGCCCACCGCCATCGCCAGGCCGACCACCACGTAGTCGGCCAGGCGAGGCCGGCGGCGCTCGCCGAGGTGCTGCTCGAGGAGGGCCAGGTTCTTCTCGTTCGAGCGATACGCCGCGTCGAAAACGTCGCCGAAGAGCGGGATCACGCCGACGAAGGCGTCGATCGCGACGTTGAGCAGCATGCGGTGCACGACCACGCTCGGGACCCCGCGGCGCACCGCCACGTTCACGATGAGGAGCGATGGCAGGGCGCCGAGCAGATCGCCCGCACCCGGCAGCAACAAGCCGAGGATAGGATCGAGCCCGATGCGGAACTCGGTGCCCGGGATCTTGAAGGCGCCGTCCATCAGGATCACGAGCTGTCGCACCCAGACCGGGATGGGCTCGGTCACGTCCGGCTCCTGGCTCGCCGGGGGCCGCCACTCCGAGGGCCACGGCGCGGGATCGGCGGGGCGGCTCATGCCTCCAAGGTTGCCATCCTCTCGGAAGTGGATCGAGCGGCAGCATCCCGATTATCGTGTCGTCGACGAACCCCCAACCGTGAGGACGGAGCATGGCCACGAAAGCCGAGAGATTTCGCGCGGAAGCCCAGGTCGAGAATCGGTCGCGCAACGCCAAGACCCGTCCGGCGCGCCCGCGGGCCGCAAAGCCCGACAAGCCGCACAACCTGAGCGAGCACGCCGCCCGCTCGGCGCGCGTCATTTACGAGGAGTCGAGCGCGAGCGCGCGGCCGTCGCGCAAATCCACCCGGGCGAGCGCGCATCATCAACGGGCGGCGAGCCAGCTTGAGCGCACGGCTCAGCTCAAGCAGCGCGCACCGAAGACGCGCGCCACCATCGCGCGCGCGCAGGCGGTGAAAACGCGCGGCAAGCGCTGAGCGTCAGGACGCGCGCAAGAAGCGGCGTTCGACGCGCGCCTCGCGGATCGCCTCGCGCGCGACCTGACGCAGGAGCTCGGGCGCGATGCGACTCTCGACGATCGTGAGCGTCGGATCACAACGAAACGAACCGACCGAGCGATCGTCGAGCAAGCGGACGACCTCGTGCGCGCTTCGCGTCTCGACGATCCGGTACGTGGTGCCCAAGACCTGAACCATGCCTCTACTATTCGGGGAACTCGCAAACATCGGCTGACCTCCTCCCACCCGACGGACGCGCCCACCCTAGCGCGCCCGGGGGACGCGCGGGGATTCAGGCCGGTTTCGGCGGTGCTTCGTTGCAACCGGGGCCGCAAGCGTTCAAACACGCGCGCGCGGAGCCTTTTTCGGCTGATCCGAGCTCGGGTTGACCGCACCCGATGGGGTGGCCATGCTCGCCCGCGTGAACGTTCTAGCCGCCGTCGATTTCGGAGATTCTTCCTTGGAGGCGCTGCGTCAGGGGCGCGCGCTCGCACACGCCGCAGGCGGCCGGCTCGCGGTGTGCCACGTGCTCCCCGCCGTGCCCGATGCCTCGTTTTTGTTCCCGGAGCGCCCGGCCGAAAATACGGCCGAGCTCACCGCCGACGAGGAAGCCGCGCGGCGTGCGCTCGTCGATCACGCTCGGACCAAACTCGGTCTCGAGCTCACCGAAGTGTTCGTCGAGCGCGGCCCCGCGTACGCGGAAATCGTGCGGCGCGCCGAGACGTGGGGAGCCGGCACCATCGTGGTCGGCAGTCACGGCCGCAGGGGCATCGCGCGAGCCGTGCTCGGCAGTGTCGCCGAACGGGTCGTGCGCCACGCGCACTGCTCGGTGCTCGTCGCGCGTCCGGTGCGAAAGCCCGGGGTCGTCCTCGCCGCGACCGACCTGTCCGACGCGTCGCTGCCCGCGGTCGTCGAAGGCGCGGCGGCCGCGAAACGGCTCGGCGCGCGGCTCGTCGTCGTGTCGTCCGTCGAGTGGGCGGAGCCGATTTCGATTTCGACCGGCAACCTCATCGGCGTGGCGTCGCCCGCACCCACGGTCGAGCTCAAGCGTGAGGTCGCGGACGCACTCAAGAGCACGCTCGAACAAGCGCTCGTTCGCCTCGGGGTCGAGGGCGAGGTGCGGCCGCTCGAGGGGTCGCCCGCGGCGCAGATCGTCGACGCGGCGGACGAGCTCGACGCGGAGCTCGTCGTCGTCGGCACGCACGGGCGCACGGGCCTGCGCCGCCTGGCGCTCGGCAGCGTCGCCGAACGCGTGGTCCGCAGCGTTCACACGTCGGTGCTCGCCGTCAGAGTGGCGTGACTACGGTGCGCGGCCGGCTTGGCGCAGCGCCGGCACCGCCGCGCCCGCGAGCGAAAACGCGAAGAGCGCGGCGCCGAGGCACGCCATGGCGCGCGCGCTGCCGGCCGCCGCGGCGAGGCGCGTGACGAGGACGGCGCCCGCGGCGCTCGCCGAAAAAATGACCAACCAGCCGACGGCGACCACGCGGCCGAGCAACGCGTCCGGCGTCAGGGTTTGTCGCAGCGACACGCCGGCGACGGCGCGCGTCGTGAGCCCGCACGACCAAAACAGGCCGCCGACGATGGTGAACACCGCGTTTGCGCCGAAGCCGCCGAGCAGCATGCCGACGCCCTGGAGCGTGGTGCCGGCGATGCAGAGCACGCCGAAGCGGACGCGCTTGCTGAGCTTGCCGCCCGCCACGGCGCCGACGACCGCACCGACCGACGACAGCGCGAGGCTCGTCCCCACGATCGAGCTCGACTGGTGAAAATCCACCTTGAGACGATAGATGAGGACGTCGATCACCGCGGCGCTCACGCCCACGCTGCCGAGCAAGGCGACGCCCGTCTGGAACAGCGTCTGCGCGCGCAGCGAGCGCTCGTGGGTTAGAAACGAGAACCCCTGCAAGAGCTCGCGTAGCGGATTCAGGGCGACGTCCGTCGCGCGTTCGGCCCGATCGCGCCGAAACCTCACGAGGGAAAGCGTCGTCGCCGAAGCCGCGAAGGAGAGCGCGTCGATGCCCATCGCGCCGGCGTTGCCGAAGCGCGCGCAGGCGGCGCCGCCGAGCGCCGAACCGACGACGTAGGTGAGGGCCTGGGTCGCTTGCAGGCGGCCGTTGGCGCGCGCAACCTCACTCGACTCGACCAGGTTCGCGATTGCGGCGACGTAACCGACCATGAAGAGGTTACTCGCGACGGAAGTGAGGAGCGCGACCACGTAGATCAGGCCGAGCTTCAGCGTGCCGCTCCACGCGCAGAGCGGCAGTGAGGCATAGAGGGCGAGCCGCGCGAGGTCGCAACCGATCATGAGCCGCCGGCGATGGACGCGGTCCACGATGACGCCCGCGAACGGCGTCGCGATCACCTGCCCGACGGCAGCGACCGCCGTCACCGTGCCCATCCCGGTCACCGAGTGCGTCGTCTCGAGCACGAGCTGCGGCATCGCCACCAGGCCGAATGCGTCTCCGAGCTGCGACGCCGCCTGGCCGAACCAGAAACGCCGAAACGAAGGAGAGCTCGTGCCGCCTTCCGCCATCGAGGGCGCGCATCATGAACGCTCTCGGGGCAAAACGCCCGCCCGCTGCGGCGATTTTGCTGGACACGCGCGTCGGAGCGCCGCGTTCCGCGACGGCTCCGTTCTTGCTTTCGTAGCTTTCGACCACGCGGAGCGGCATGCGAAACCTGAACCTCGACCCTCCGCCGCCGAGCTCGGCGCCCGGACATGCTCACGTCTTCCCGCCCGCGCTGATCCCGATCTTGCGCGAGCGCGTCGGGGATTCGGTGCCGTGCCTCGCCAACGTCTCGGACGAGGTGCTCGGCGAACTCTTGACCGCCGTGTTCTTCGCGAGCCTCGAGACGCACGAAGGCACGTATTACCCGGTGCGCGTCGCGTTTTCGGGCCCGCTCACCGCCGACGTCCTCTTGCCGGAGGGTGACGCCCAGGACGCGACGCCGATGCTGCTCTACCGCTGGAGCACCGTGCGCTTCGTGCACGAGCGCAGCTTCTCGGTGCCGGAGCTCGTGCGGCTCGGCGTCGTCACGCGCAGCGAGCGCATGTACGCGAAGGTCGAGCTCACGCCGCGCGGCCTCGCGCTCGCCGGACTCGCGCGCGAGGGGTCGAACGACGGCGGCGATCCGTATCTCAAGATCCTCGCGCATAACCCCGGGTTTTTGACGGTCGAACGCGGCGACGAACGGGTGCTCGAATACACGCACGGGCGCATCGCCGCCGCCGCCGAAGACGTCATCGTCGCGCCGGGCCGCGTGCGGCGGGCGCTCGAAGCCTGCGCGCGCAACGCCGAGCTCGGCGACGACTCGCTCCTCGACTACCTCAGCACGGTGCGCTCCGTCGTGCGTGAAATGGCCGCGCACGGTCGCGGCGGCATCCTCGTCGTGAGCCCCGACTCGCGGCCGCCGCTTCCCGTCGGCGCCGCCTACGACACGCAAGACGACGGCACGATGGGCCAGCTCCTGCAGTTCCTCGACGGCAGCGCGAGCGGCCAGCGACCGAGCGGTCCCGTCCCGCGTGGACCCCGCGGCGGGGCCGCGCAGCTCAGACGCTTCTTGCGGAGCGCCTTCAGCAACGAAGCCGATCGCATCGTCTCGCAGCTCGGCGGCTTCACGGCGATGGACGGCGCGACCGTGCTCGACTGCGCGCTCGGCTTGCGCGGCTTCGGCGTGGTGCTCCCCGTCGCGCGCGAAGTCGAGGTGCTCGAAGCGCTCGATCTCGAGGGTGAACGTCTCGAGCCGTTCGAGCTCTCCACGCGCGGGACGCGCCACCGGGCGGCCGTCACCTACGCGGAAGCGTGCGCCGGCAGCGTCGTTTTCGTCGCGTCGCACGACGGGCCGCTCAGCTGCGCGCTCCGGACGGAGGGCTCCGATCGCGTCCTCATCTGGCGCGCCGGTGGGACCCTCGGTTGATTCCGTCACCACGAGCTGGAAACGCGCCGAACGCTCTCGCGCGCCTGGCACGCCGGCTGCATTCGACTCGAGCTTGGATGTCCTTGCGCATACTGGTCGCCGACGATGACGCCGATCTGCTCGAGGTGGTGGTCGAGTCGCTGACGGACGCCGGGGCCAAGGTCGCGAGCGCGAAATCCGGCGCCGAGCTCTTGAAACGGCTCGGCGAGGACGCGTCCTTCGATCTCGTCATCGCGGACGTGCTCATGCCGTGGATGACGGGACTTCAGGTCACTAGCTCCGTGCGCG
>DATJXW010000143.1:0-4118 GCA_035499895.1 Polyangiaceae bacterium
CCGCATCGGGCAGGGCATCGAGTTCGACTACTGCTGCTGCCACGCCGTCTTCGCGCTGCGCGAGCTCGGCATCGAGACCATCATGGTCAACTGCAACCCCGAGACGGTGTCGACCGACTACGACACGTCCGATCGGTTGTATTTCGAGCCGCTCACGCTCGAGGACGTGCTCGCGATTTGCCGCGAGGAAGCGAGTCGCGGCGAGCTCTTGGGGGTGATCGTGCAGTTCGGCGGGCAGACGCCGCTGAAGCTCAGCGTGCCGCTCGAGCGCGCCGGCATTCGCCTGCTCGGCACGCCCGCCGACGCCATCGACCGCGCGGAGGATCGCGAGCGTTTCGACGCCTTGCTCGCGAAGCTCGGGCTCAAGCGCCCGCGCGCCGGCATCGCGAAGAGCGTCGAGGAGGCGCGGCGCATCGCGCAGAGCATCGGTTACCCGGTGCTGGTGCGGCCTTCGTACGTGCTCGGCGGGCGCGCGATGATGACGTGCGCGACGGACGCCGAGCTCGAGGCGTACGTCGGCGTCGCGATCGACGCGGCGCGCGACGAAGGCGGCTCGCAGACGCTGCTCATCGACCAGTTCCTGAAGAACGCGATCGAAGTCGACGTCGACATGGTGTCGGACGGCAAACGCGCGATCGTCGGCGGCGTGATGCAGCACATCGAGGAAGCCGGCGTGCACTCGGGCGACTCGACGAGCGTCCTGCCGCCGCACTCGCTCGACGCGGGCATCGTCGCCGAAATCGAGGCGTGCGCGCGTTCGCTCGCGCTCGAGCTCGGCGTGATCGGGCTCATGAACGTGCAGCTCGCCGTGAAAGACGGCGAAGTCTACGTGCTCGAGGTGAACCCGCGCGCTTCGCGCACCGTGCCCTTCGTCGCCAAAGCGACCGGGCGACCGCTCGCGAAGATCGCCGCCAAATGCATGGTCGGGCTGAGCCTCGACGAGATCGGCATCGACGACGGCTTCCTGCCGACGCACGTCGCGGTGAAGGAGAGCGTGTTCCCCTTCGCCAAGTTCCCCGGCGTGGACACCATCCTCGGCCCGGAGATGCGGTCGACCGGCGAGGTGATGGGCATCGGGCAGAGCTTCGCGCTCGCGTTCGACAAGTCGCTCGAGGCCGCCGGCAACGGGCTCCCGAGCCGCGGTCGCGTCTTCATCAGCGTGAAGGACGACGACAAGGAGCAGGCGTGTCACGTCGCGCGGCGCCTGCGGAACCTCGGCTTCAGCATCGTGGCCACGGGCGGCACGGCCGAAACCTTCGCGAAGGCCCGTGTTCCGGCCGAGCGCGTGAACAAGGTGCTCGAGGGCTCGCCGCACGTGGTGGACGCCATCCGCGCGGGCAACATCCAGATGGTGATCAACACCACCTCCGGCGCCAAAGCGATCGCCGACAGCTACTCGATTCGGCGAAATGCCCTGCTCGCGAACGTCCCCTACTTCACGACCATCGCCGCCGGGCTCGCCGCCGTGGACGCGCTCGAGGTGAGCCACCTGCTCACGCACGCGCAGGTGCGCAGCATTCAAGAGTGGCACACGCGCGGACACTGAACTTTTCGGCGTAACGCCCGCCGGCGCGCGGGAAAAAGGGGCGGTTTCGAGGGTCGGCGGCTTGCGTGGGCGGGCGCACGGGCCGTAGCCTTGGAGCGTGCGATCGAAGGATCCGCTCGAGCCGCTCGCCCGGGTTCGGCGCGAACGCGTCGAGCGGCGGAGCGTCGAGCACGGCGCGCTCGAACGCGAGCGCGAGCGTGACGCCGCGCAGGCGCGGGCGGCGAAAGCCCGGCGTGAAGCAGCCGAGAGCGCGGCTCGCGCCGAACAGGCGAAGGAGCGCGGGCGGCTTGCGAACGGCGGCGCGCGCGCGGCGGATCTGCAGCAAGCCGAGCGGCACCGCGCGGGCGCCGCGGCGCGCGTCAACGAACTCTCGGCGCGCGAGCACGAGGCGTCGCGAAAGGAGCGAGCCGCACGCGAACGCGCCGAGAGCGCGCGCGCCGGGCTCGCGAGCGCCAAGGCGGAAGAGCGCGTGCTCGAGCGGCACCGCGAGCGCGTTCGTTCCGCGGCCGAACGCGAGCGTGAAGCCGTCGAAGAGCAAGCGGCCGCCGAGCACTGGGGCGTGACCCGGCGCGGAGCTCGGCGCGGGTGACGCGCGCGCGCCCGGCGCTCGTCGGTGTCGCGCTCGCGTGCGGCCTCGCGCTCGGCTGCACCTCGGCGCGCGAGGCCGAGCCCTTGCGCCCGCTCGGGATCAAGACGGCGCCGCTCGGTGCCGCGGCGTCCACGCCGGCGAGCGCGGGCGCGCCGCCCTCGAGCTTGGTCGAGACGGCGTTCACGCCATGGCTCACGCGGCCCGGTTTCGAGCGCGTCGCCGACGCCGTCGACGCGGGCGACGCGCCGCGCGCCGCGGCCGAATTCGAGGCGCGCCTCGCGGCCGCGCCGCCCGCGCCGGCCGATCTCCCGAGTCTCAATCTGCTCGGCGGGCTCCTGCACGAACGGGCGGGCGAAGCGGCTCCGGCCCTCGCCGCGTACGAGCGAGCGAAGGCGAGCGGCTTCGCGCTCGCGGCGTACGCGTCGGCGGGTCGCGCGCGGGCGCTGCTCCTGCTCGGCCGCGCGCCGGAAGCGCTCGCCGAGGCACGCGCGCTGCCCGAGGATCCGTCGGTCGCGCTCGAGCGCCGCAACCTGCTCGTCGATGCCGCGTTCGTCGCGGGCGAACGGAGCGCCGGTCTCGACACGCTGCGCGCCGAGATCAAGTTGCCGCTCGACGCCGCCGAACGCTGGTCGCGCGAGCTCCGGCTCGCGCGCGAGCTTTTGACCCCGCCGACCGAGACGGACGGAGGCGTCACCCCGCCGACGCACGCGGAGCTCGTCGAAGCGCTCGGGCTCGCGCACGTGGTCGAGGCGGAGGCCGCCGGAAACGGCGAGCTCGCCAAAAAAGCAGCCGAACTCGTGACGCGCGCGCTCGCCCTGCTGCCGCCGGCGGAACGGGGCGCGGCGTCGCTGCCCGCCGTGCGCGAAGAGCTCGCGGCCGTGGAGGCGCTCGTCGATGCCCGTCGCTTCGACGACGCGCTCGGCGCGGCCGACGCGCTCGTGCACCGGCTCGGCAACGATTCGCGCGACGACGCGACGTTTTGCCGGCTCGGGCTCGCGCGCGGCAAGGCTTTCGCCGGCAAGCACGAACGCAAGGACGCGTTCGACGCGGTGGTCGCGGCCGCCGAGCGTTGCAAAGGCGAACCGGAGCTCCACGCGCGCGCGCTCTTCAACGCCGGCAAATACGCCGCGGCCGACGCGCGCTACAGCGACGCCGTGCGCTTTTTCGGTCGCGTCGAGAGCGAGCACCACCAGAGCTCGCTCGCCGACGACGCTCGGCTGCAGGCCGCGCTCGCGTACCTCGAGCTCGGCGTCGAGGCGCGCTTCACCGATCTCTTGCGCACGCTGCCCGACGAGTACCCGCACGGCGACATGACGCTCGAGGGGCTGTTTCGGCTGGCCGTGCGGCGCATCGACAAGGGCGATTGGTCGAGCGCGGACGCGGTGCTCGCGCGCGCGGTCGAGCTCGTGGGCGGCGCGGAGGCGGACGCGGCGCGCGGCGCGGAGCTCGCCGGACGCGAACGTTACTTCGAAGCGCGTGCGGCGCTCGCGCTCGGACGGCGCGAGGCCGCGCTCGCGACCTTCGAGCAAATCGTGCGCGAGCTGCCGTTCTCGTATTACATGCTGCACGCCTTCGACCGGCTGCACGAGCTCGACGCCGCGCGGGCGGAGCGCGCCGAGGCCGAGGCGCTCGAGCGGGCGCGCGCCGATTCACGCCCGCGCTCGCCCGAGAAATTGAGCGAGGATCCCGGCTTTTTGCGCGCGCTCGAGCTCTTCAAGCTCGGAGAGATCACGCCGGCCGTCGCCGAGCTCGACGCGCTCGGCCTCACACGGCCCGGCGCGGGTCCGGAGCTGCTCTGGACCGTGGCGCGCACGTACGCGCGCGCCGGCGCCGAACGGCTCGCGCACGACGTCGCGCGCCACCGGCTCACCGATTGGCTGCTGCGCTGGCCGGCGGGCGACTGGGAGGAGGCGTGGCACATCGCGTTTCCGGAGCCGTACGCGCGCTTGGTCGACGCCTCGGCCAAGCGCACCGGGCTCACGC
>DATJXW010000144.1:0-18662 GCA_035499895.1 Polyangiaceae bacterium
ACGGTCGAGGCGGAAGTTCAGACGTCGAGCGGCTTCGGCCGCGGTGCCGTGCCGAGCGGCGCCTCCACCGGCGAGCACGAAGCGTGCGAGCTTCGCGACGGTGACAAGACGCGTTACCTCGGTAAAGGCGTCCAGAAGGCGGTCGCCAACGTCAACGACAAGCTCGGGCCCGCCATCGTCGGGATGAGCGCGCTCGATCAAGCCGCCATCGACCAGCGGCTGATCGAGACCGACGGCAGCGCGAACAAGAGCAAGCTCGGCGCAAACGCCGTGCTCGCGATCTCGATGGCGGTCGCGCGCGCGGCAGCCGACGTCGTGGGCCTCCCGCTCTGGCGTTACCTCGGCGGCGCGCAGGCGCGCGTGCTTCCGACCCCGCTGATGAACATCGTGAACGGCGGCGCGCACGCGGACAGCGGGCTCGAAATCCAGGAGTTCATGATCGTTCCGCACGGCTTCCCGTCGTTCGCGGAAGCGCTCCGCGCCGGCACCGAGGTGTTCCACACCTTGAAGAAGCAGCTCGCGAAGGACGGCCTCACCACGTCGGTCGGCGACGAAGGCGGCTTCGCGCCGCGCCTCGCCTCGAACGAGGACGCGATCAAGCGCGTGCTCCAGGCGATCGGGGAAGCGGGTTACGACTCGAAGAAGCAGGTTTCGATCGCGCTCGATTGCGCCGCGAGCGAGTTCTACAAAGACGGCAAGTACACCTTCGACAAGAAGCCGCACTCGGCCGCCGAGCTCGCCGACGTCTACGCGAGCCTCGCCGCCAAGTACCCGATCGTGAGCATCGAGGACGGTTTCGCCGAGGACGATTGGGACGGCTGGAAGCTCATCACCGACAAGCTCGGCTCGAAAATCCAGCTCGTCGGCGACGACCTCTTCGTCACGAACAAGACGCGTCTCGCCCGCGGCATCGAGGGCGGCTACGCGAACAGCATCCTCATCAAGCTGAACCAGATCGGCACCCTGACGGAGACGCTCGACACCATCCGTCTCGCGACCACGGCGGGCTACACGTCGATCATCTCGCACCGCTCGGGCGAGACCGAGGACGCGTTCATCGCCGATCTCGCGGTCGCGACGAACGCCGGGCAGATCAAGACGGGCAGCTTGAGCCGCAGCGACCGCATCGCGAAGTACAACCAGCTCCTCCGCATCGCCGAAGAGCTCGACGAAGCGCAGGTGTACTCGGGCAGCACGCCGTTCTCGCGGCGCTGAGCCGCAGCGCGGTCGCGACGGCGGCCGGGCGAGCGTTCGTCGGAATGCCCCCGGCGCCGAGCTTCACTTCTTCGCTTGAGCTTGGGCCCGCTGGGCCAGGTCGTCCTCGAGCGCCTTCAGCGCGTCCTCGTAGCTCTTCTGGGCCGCTTGGGTGCGCTTGTCCATGTCTTGCGAGAGCTTCTTCGCGTCGGCGATTTCGGCGTCGAGCGCGGCGAGCGCATTCGAGGCGGCGGCGCTGCGCTTGTCGGCGGTCACCTTCGCGGCCTTCGAAGCGTGCGGATCGTCGAGCACGGCCTTGGCCTGCTCCTGATCGCGTTCGAGCGTTTTTTTCACGGTTCCGGCGTCGCCGAGCGCCGCGTCCAGGTTCCGCTTCGTCTGCGGCATGCGCACGTGCACGATGTAGCTCGCGAGCGCCAGCTGATCGGACTGCTTCGTGAGCTTGTCGAGGTTCTGCCTGCCGAGCGCGTCCTGGTTGTCTTCGATCACGCGCGTCGCGGCGTTGTGCGAGCGCACCGTCTCGTCGACCTCCTGGTCGATCGCGCGGTCCATGGCGCCGACCGCCGTGCCCGCGAGCTCGGCGTCGCATTGCTTTTGCTTGGCCGCGTAGTCGACGGAGCCTGCCACCTTCTGATGAATCGGATCCTTGTTGGCGGTGAAGAACGCGCGCACCTCTTCGGCTTCCGCCATGCCGGCCGCCAGATCCGCGCTCTTTCCGGCTTGATCCGCCGCTTTCACCACCTCGAGCACCGCGGCGTAGGACGGCGGCTTGTCGAGCTGATCGGGATACTTCGCGAAGCCGCTCGCGAGCGTCTGCGCCTGTTGATCGTCGGTCAGGTACGCATTCTGGGTCGTGCCGAGCTCGGCCGGATAGCGCTCGGCGTACGCGGGCTGATCCGCGGCGGACGCGTAGAGCGCGGGCTCCGGTCGCGTGCATCCGGCGAGCGCGACGACGAACGGCGCGAGCTTGATCGATGTCATGGGCCGAGACTCTCGTCGGCACGTCACGATGCCGTCAAGCCGCGCCGCGAGCGAGCGCCGCGGCAGCACGGCAAAAGGCCCGCGATTTCGGCCGTGAACCTCCGGCGCCGTCACTCCGGGCCGGCTGGGGCGAAAGCTCGGTGGAGGGCGCGTGGAGAAGCCGTGGAATTTGAAGGAGCGGCTTGCTCGGGGGCGCTCACGTCGTTACGTTCGAGCCCCCATGGGCAAGTCGAAGGTCGCAGTCCTCAAAGTCAAACCCGCCACCATCCTCTCGGACATCGAGCGGCTCTGCGAACTCGCGGGCATGACGGCCGCGCTCGACAAGGGTGCGACGACCATCCTCAAGGACAACATCTCCTGGCACTACCCGTTCCCCGGAGCGAACTCGACCCCTTGGCAGATCGAAGGCACCGTCCAGGCCCTGCGCACGAGCGGCTATCAGGACATCTCGTGCGTGCAGAACAAGACCGTGGTGACGAACGCCTTCAAGGGCGAGGACCTGAACCACTACCTACCCATCTTCAAGCGCTACCAGATCCCCGTCCTCTACAACTTCAAGGAAGAGGACATGAAGTGGATCGAGTACCGCCCGAAGGCGCGCCTTCACGTCCTCCACAAGATTTTCCCCGAAGGCGTGTTCATCCCCGACTACTTCTTCGGCAAGAACATCATCCACCTGCCGACCGTGAAGTGTCACATCTACACGACCACGACCGGCGCGATGAAGAACGCGTTCGGCGGCTTGCTCAACACCAAGCGCCACTACACCCATTCGTGGATTCACCGGACGCTCGTCGATTTGCTCGCGATTCAGAAGGAGATCCACGCCGGTCTCTTCGCGGTGATGGACGGCACGACCTGCGGCAACGGACCGGGGCCGCGCACCATGTTCCCCGTGATCAAGGACTACATGCTCGCGAGCCAGGATCAGGTCGCGATCGACGCGGTGGCGGCGAAGATGATGGGCTTCGACCCGCTGAGCCTCGAGTTCATCAACGTCGCGCACGAGGACGGCCTCGGCGTGGGCGATCCGCGCGACATCGAGATCGTCGGCGCCGACGTCTCGAACGAGAGCTGGGGCTTCAGCGTGGGCGACAACGCCGCGAGCAAGGTCGGCGACTTCATGTGGTTCGGGCCGCTGAAGGGCATCCAGAAGCTCTTTTTCCACACGCCGCTCGTGAACGCGTTCGTGTTCGGGAGCGAATTTTATCACGACTACTACCGCTGGCCGCGCAAAGACCAGCAGACGTTCCAGGACTGGCAGCGCACGACGCACTGGGGCCGTCTCTTCGAAGCGTACGGCAAGGGCGAGAGCGACCGCACCACGCGCTCGGCGCCGATGGCCTCCGCCGCGCCGCCCGCCGCGGGCGAGTGACGTCAGCGCCGGCGGCCGAGCCCGAGCACGACGAGCGGCTCGTCCGACGCGAAGAACGCGACCTTGTCGCCGAGCCGCACGGGCACGGAGCGGTACGGTCCGTCGAAGAAGAGCGCGGCGTCGTCCATTTTGCTCTCCACTTCGACACCCTCGCCCGCTTCGATGAGGAGCTTCGCGAGCCGGCACGGCTTGCCCGAGGGCGTGTACGGCTCGCGCACGACGAGCTGGAGCGTGCGCGAACCGAGCGGTAACACGCGGCCGCCCGCGGACCGTTGCGCCGCCGTCGAGCCCGCGGCGGGACCCACCCAAAACCCGCTCGAGCGCTGCTCTTCGACGCGACCTCGGTGGCCGAGCAAGTAGCGCGAGGTCGCGGCCGGTGACGCGTGACAGAAGAGCGCTTCGTTCAGCACGTGCTTGGAGCGAAGGCGCCCGTTCACGGCGACGGACATGCGCGTGAGCTCGACGCTCGCGAGTTTCCCTTTGAACGCGCGCTCGAGCATGCCGCGAAACGTGCGGCGCTGCGCCGAGCAAAAGAAGCCGACGCTGTGCTTCGGCGAGCTGTTCACGCCGAGCACCGGCGTCGTCACGACGCTGTGCGACGCCGCGAGCAACGTGCCGTCGCCGCCCACGGCCACGACGAGCGCGGCGCCCGAGGAATCGAACGCGGCGTGCGAGCGCTCGACGAGCATCACTTGCGCGCCCTCGCGCTCGAGCACGGCGAGCACGGTTTCGAGCGTTTCCATGTGCTCGCGGTGCGCGCTCGTCCAGTTCTTGACCGCCGGATCTCGACGACGGAGCAGGGCCTTCGCCCGCGGATCGCGCTCGTCGACGATGAAGCGGCTGTAAGCCGTGCGCTTGGCGACGACGACCACGCGCGGCCGCGTCCCCGCCGCGTTCGCGCGGCGCGCACGTTCGCTCACGGCGCCCTCCGCGTGCCGTGTCGCTCCACGAGACGCCTGAGCGCGAGCTCCGTCTTGCCGTCCATCAGCGCTCCGCTCCGGCACAGATCGAGCGCCGCTTCGACGGCGAGCGCGCGCACCTCGCCGAAGCGTTCGAGCGCGGAGCCGTCGAGGGACGGCTCGCCGCGTTCGGCGGGGTTCACCGTCACCTCGAAGAAGTAGAGTCGCTCCGCGATCATCGCCGGCACTGGGAACACGCTCGCGCCGAGCTCGCGAAACGCCGCCGCGTCGACGACGAGCCCGAGCTCTTCGGCGAGCTCGCGCTGCGCGGCTTGAACGAGCCCGCCGGGCGTCTGCTCGCTCGGCTCGACGAGGCCCGCCGGCAGCTCCCAGAGCGACCCGTGCACCGGATCGCGCTCCGGATGCGGCGAACGAGCGAGGTCTCGCGCCGCGACCGGCGGCCGCACGCAACTTCTCAAAAATACGCACCGAACCCCGTCGTGATCGAGATAATGCGCGACGAGGACGACCGCATCGATCGCCGGCCGATCGACGAGGTCGTACACGAACGGCGCGCTCGCGCTGCCGTCGGGGTAATGGGCGCGGTAGCGGCGGCGCACGAGGCGCAAAAACCCGGGTTCCGACGGCGGCGTCAGATCTTCGAGAAGCTCGAGCTCGATGCGCGGAAAGTCCAAGGGGCGGCTCGCGCCGAGCGTACTCGAACTCTCGACCGTGCGTGAGGCTTGCCGGCCGATGAACGCGAGAGTAAGCCGGTAACGGGTTTCGCCGATGAAGCTCGTCGCTCGTGGTGCGGTCGTGCTCGCGTGCCTCGCGTTTGCGGGGGCCTTCGACGCGCGGACCGCGCACGCGGAGAAGAAAGCGAAGCCGGCCAAGGCGTCCGCGCCCGCGAAGAACGGCGAGGTCGAACGCCTGAAACAGACGCTCGACTCCGGCGCGGAGCCCGACAAGCTCGGCGCGCTGAACGCGCTCGCGCAGATGAACGGCGCGAACGCTCCGGCCGCCGCCGCGGTCGTGAACGAGCTCCTCGGGCGCGGCGCGAGCGTCACGGTGCTCGTGAGCGCGCTCGCGGCCGCCGGCAAGCTCGCCCAGCCGAGCTCGAGCGCCGTGGTGGCGCCGTACACGCGGCATCGCACCTCCGACGTGCGCGTCGCCGCCACGCGAGCGCTCGCCGGGACGGGCGGAGCCGACGCGGTGGCGGCGCTTCGCGGCATTCTCCACGGCAACGACGCGCCGTCGCGCGGCTTCGCGGCGAGCGGCCTCGCGACGCTCAAGGCGAAGGACGCGGTGCCGGATCTCTTCGCCGTCCTCGCGAAGGACGTGCCGGAAGCCGCCGAAGCCATCGGTGAGCTCTGCGCGCCGGCCGACTGCACGAAGTTCGCCGACGAGATCGGCAAGCTGCCCTTCGACCTCATGGAGAGCGGCCTCTCGCCGATTCTGCTTCGGCCCGAGAGCGAAGTGCCGCCCGAGCTGAAGCTCGACTTGCTCGAGCGCCTCCGGAAGCTGCAGACGGACGAAGCACGGAAGTTTCTGCAGACCGTGCGCTCGAGCTATCCGGAGAAGGGCAATACGTGGGTGAAGTACGGGCTCGATCAGGCGGTCGACAACAAGCCCGTGCTCCCTCCGGGCGGCGCGAAGGGAAAGGCCAAGGCGAAGCCGTGAGGCGCGCTCTCTCGCTCGCGGTCGCGGCGTCGGTCGCGCTCGGTTGCGCCGGCGGTGGCGCCGTGTCCGGCGTCGCGTTCTCACCCAGTTGGCAGAGCGACTCCGGTGAGTCGATCGCGCACGTCGAGGCGGAGCTCCGCAACGCGCCGCGCCCGCCCGACGCGTCCGTCGTCGTGGGGGTGACGGCCGACGGTCTCGTCGGCGCCTCGCTGCCGAGCGGCGCGGTGTGGCGTCGCGCGGGCGCGGTCGACGTGATGCCGAGCGTCGCACCGGACGGCGTCGTCGTCGCCTCGGGCGGCGGCCGCGCGTTCGCGCTCGACGGGAAGACGGGTCAAACGCTCTGGAGCATTCCGGTCGCCCCGTTCGTCCTGCGCGGAGCGGCGGACGACGGCAAAGTGAGCGTGCTGTCGCTCGGCAAGCCGCGCGCGAGCGAAAGCCGTCTCGTCGCGGTCGATCGCTCGGGGCGCATCGTGCTCGACCAGCCGTCGTCGACCGAGCTCGGGCGGCCCGCCGTGCGCGCGGGCGTCGCGTTCGTGCCGTGGGGCGGGCAGTACGTCTCGGCCATCGACGTGGCGACGGGCGCCGAGGTCGGCCGCCTGCTCACGCGCGATCTGCCGACTCACGCGCTCGACGTCGGCGGCACGCTCTATTTCGGCCAATACGCGCTCGTGCGTCTGGACGAGCACATCAAGTATTCGGAGTCGTTCCAGGCGACGCGCTACATGTTCAAGCCGCGCGAGCTCCCGGGTAACCCGGTGTGGCTCGGGAACGGCCTCGAGCTCCCGCTCGTCGATCACAGCGCACGCGCGAAAATCCGCCTTTTTGCGCTGCCCGAGTCGACCGACAAGGGCATCACCATCGCGAGCAACTCGTACGCCGGCACCTACTTCCGCGCGCTCTACGGCTTCGCGCTCGGCGACGGACATCTGCTCTGGGCCGACGCGCTCTCGGCCGACGTGATCGGCGGCGGCGCTGCGGCTTCCGGCTTCGTGTTCTGCGACGAGACGGGCAAAGTGCACCTTTACGACGCCGAGGGCGGCACCGGCCCGGTCGTCGATCTCGGCCAAAGGCTCACGGGTTGCAGCGTCGGCGCGCGCACGCTCCGCGTCACCGGCACCCCGCGCGGGTCGCTCGCCTCGCAGATCGAACAGAGCTTTTCGCACTTCGATCCGGACATGGCGTCGGCCGAGGGCCTGCTCATCGCTGCGCTCGGCAAGCTCGAGGATCCGGCCGTGACGCGCATCCTGATCGCGCTCGCGGAGGACGCGCGCGTTCCGCCGACACAGCGCGAAGCGGCGCGGGTCCTCTTGAGCAAGCGCAAGAACGGCGCCGAGTTCATGCTGGCCGCGCTCGAGCATCATTACGACTTCGTTTCCGGTGATCAGGCGCCGCCGGTCGGGCCGCTCGCCGACGCGCTCCGGGGCCTGCATGACGAACGGGCCGCCGCGCCCCTCGCCCGACACCTGAACGATCCCGCCGATTCCGTCGACGACGTGGCCCGGGCCGCCGCGGCGCTCGAAGTGCTCGCGACGAGCGCAGAAAAGCGCGATCTCATGACTTTCTTCACGCTGTACCGGGCGACGGCGGACGAGGCGGCGCTCGTGGCGGCGGTGCAATCGGTCGCGACGGCGCTCGTGCGCGTGGGCGGCCCCGACGGCCGCGCGCTCGTGGAGCGGGCCGCCGCCGACCCGCTGACACAGCCCGAGGTGCAACAAGGCCTCGCCAAATTGGTGACGCCGAAACCTGCCCCGGCGGCGGACGCGAAGCCGTAATCCGCGGCTTGCGCGCCATGAGCGCGAGGGGCAGGATCGCAAGCGAAAAGGAAGGACGAACCCATGACTGAGCTCGACTCGTTGAAGAAGGTCACGACCGTGGTCGCGGACAGCGGCGACATCGAGGCTCTCGTCAAATACAAGCCGCAGGACGCGACGACCAATCCGTCGCTGCTCCTCAAGGCCGCCCAGATGCCGAAGTACAAGCACCTGGTCGACGAGGCGATCGCCTACGCGAAGAAGCAGAACGGCGACACGCAGGCCCGCACGAACGCGTTCATGGACAAGCTCGCGATCAACTTCGGCTGCGAGATCTTGAAGATCGTTCCCGGCCGCGTCTCCACGGAAGTGGACGCGACGCTCTCCTTCGACACTGAAGCCAGCATCCAGAAAGCGAAGGGCCTCATCGGCCTTTACGAGAAGGCGGGCATCCCGCGCGAACGCATCCTGATCAAGCTCGGCAGCACGTGGGAAGGGATTCGCGCCGCGGAGGAGCTCGAGAAGACGGGCATCCACACGAACCTGACGCTGCTCTTCAGCTTCGCCCAGGCCGTCGCGTGCGCCGAGGCGAAGGTCACGCTCATCTCGCCGTTCGTCGGCCGCATCTACGACTGGTACAAGAAGTCGAAGGGCGTGAGCGACATCCCGATCGCCGAGGATCCGGGCGTGACGAGCGTCGAGCGCATCTACACCTATTACAAGAAGTTCGATTACAAGACGCAGGTGATGGGCGCGAGCTTCCGCAAGGTGGAGCAGGTGATTGCGCTCGCCGGCTGCGATCTCCTGACGATCAGCCCCGATTTGCTCGAGCAGCTCGCGAGCGCTCCGGGCGAGGTCGAGCCGCGTCTCACGGTGGCCAAGGCCAAGGCATCCAACGTCGAGCGCATCCACATGGATGAGAAGACGTTCCGCTGGATGCACAACGAGGACGCGATGGGCACCGAGAAGCTCTCCGAGGGCATTCGCGTGTTCAATGTCGACGGGCGCAAGCTCGAGGCGTTCGCCCAGGGCGAGCTCGCCAAGGCGAGCGCGGCCTGAGCCGGCCAACACACGGCGCCGTTCAGAAGCCGGACGCCAAGACGAAGTAGCTCTGCACGCCGGGGGGCGCCTTCGAATCGAGCCCGCGCGCGAAGCCGAGGCGAAACTCCGTGTCGTCCGCGTAGACGAGCGAGACGTCGAGCCGGAGCTCGCCGCCGACGCCGACGTGATACGCCTGCCACGGATCGCGGAGATCCATCTGGTTGTAGGCGCCGCCCCAATCGAGGAAGGCGGTGCCGACGAGCGTCTGGAGAAACCCCGGCAGCGTGCTGAGCCCGCGATCGACGTACACGATCGGAAAGCGGTACTCGACGTTGAGGAGGTTGTACGTCGACCCCGAGAATTGGAGCGGCTTGTAGCCGCGCAGCACGAAGCCCGTCTGGCGCACGCCCGTGCGCAGGGCGTCGAGCGGCGGCGTGTCGGCGAAGCCGCCGGTGTAATAGTAGTCGAGGCGCGGGTAAGTGCCGGCGGCCGCGCCGCCCGACAGGCCGAGGGCGAGCACGTGGTGCCGGAGCCACGGCATCGTGAGATAGCCCGTGAAGGCGCCGCTGAACGCGATGAGCGTCGATTCGCTGCCCCACGCCGGATCGGCGAAGTCGGCGCCGATGCCGAGCCCGATCCCGCGCTCCAGGCTGATCGCGTAGGTCGTCGCCGTCGCGGTCGAGAGCTGATAGCCGAGGTGCACCGTCGCGAGCACTCCGCGATCGGGCTCGGTCGGCACGAGCGCGTCGGGGTCGAGTGACGCGCCGAGCGGCTGATCGTGATCCCAATCGAGCACCGTGTAGGAGAGCGCGAGGTCCTGCGAGTCGAAATCGCCGGGCAGCGGCAGCTCCACGCCCGTCGTCACGCCCGTGCGATGCTCGGTCACCGTCATCGCGGTCCCGGTCGCGCGGTAGTCGGTGCGGGGCGCCGCGCTCCGGAAGAGCGAGGCGCGAAACGCGAACGGCAGCTCGAAATAAGCGTAATCGAGCTCGCCGAGCAGGTCGGCGTGGCGTGTCTCGAGCGTGAGCGAGGCCGTCACCGCGTGCCGCCCGATCGCGTCGGCGCCGTTCGCGGTGAGCGTGAAGGCGTTGCCGAACGTCCCTTGCCCGTAGCTCACGCTGAAGGCGCGCGGGGCGAGCGTCGGCAGCGCGGCGTAGTCGCTGACGGGCCACGTACGATGCACGAGACCGGGCGGCACGGGGCGCTCGTCTTCGGGTGGCGCGGCCGGCAGGTAGCGCGCGGGGTCGAGCGCGAGCGTGTAGAGATCGAAGCCGTCCGGCGTGTACCCGACGTAGAGGAGCGTGCGACCGTCCGCGGACGGCTCCGGCATGTACGCACCCGTCACGACGTTCGTCACCTGCGAGAGCGCGCCGGTCGCGACGTCGTACGCGTAGATGTTCGAGATGCCGGTGCGATCCGAAGCGAAAAACAGGGTTTTCCCGTCGTGCGACCACGCCGGCTGCATGTCGAGCGCGCGGTCGTGCCAGAGCTCCCGGAAGCGCCCGCTCGCCACGTCGACGATGCGGATGTCGCGAAAGCCGCCCGCCGTCCAAGCTCCGTACGCGATGCGCGTCCCGTCGGGCGAGAAGCGCGGCGTGAACGCTTGCTCGAACTCGGCGCTCGGCACGAGCCGGCGTTCGTTTTCGATGCGGCCGTCCGGCGTGAGCTCGGCGATGCGGAGCGTGCTCGTGCCCGCATCTTGCGTGACGTACGTGATGCGACGGCCGTCGGCGCTCACGTCGACGTCGCGCGTGCGCCGGCCGGTCGTGAGCCGCTCGCGCTCGCGATCGAGGCCGCTCGGGGAGCTCGCTCCCGCCGGCAACCGAAACAAATCCCCGAACGGATACTTGCGGCGCGAGGGCACCGGCACGTCGAAATACAGCGAACAATCGGGCCCGAATGCGAGGCTGCGCCCGGTCGAGCGCGCGACCAGCTCTTCGGCGGACGGACTTTGGCGCCCGTCGAGGTCGAGCTCGTAAATACCGCCGACCGTGTCGGCGTCGGCGCGGACGTAAGCGACGCGGCCCGGTGCGTGACAGCTCGCCGGCAAGAAGCGCGGGTCGAGCGCTTGCCAGCCGCGAAAGGTGACGCGCCGTCCCTCGCGCAAGCCCAGGCGCGTCACGGCGTCACGCTGCGCGCCGTATTGACGTTTCAAGTCCGCGAGCCAACCCGCGTAGAGCTCTTCGTACGTGCGCCCCGTGGCGCGGCGAATCGCGCGGTTCACGCCGTACGGGATGATGGCGGCGCCGTAGTCGGTCGCGACGGCGCCGTACACGTCCGGGCCGTAAATGCTGGCGATCCACTCCGTGAATTTCGCGCCGTAGAGGTACCAGAGCGTCGCCGCCGGCCAGCGCCGCGCCGCGTGGCTGATCTCGTCGAGCGTCGCGATGCGCCCGCCGAGCACGTCGGCGCGCAGCATCATGTCGAATTGCGTCGAACGCAGCCGCCCGCCGGTCGTGTGCTCGCTCTCCATCGCCACGGCGAGCCCTTCCAGGATCCAATGCGGTTGCTCTTCGTTCGGCGCGAGCGTCGGTCCGAGCACGTGGTTCACGAGGTCCGGCACGCCCGACACGTTCGACATGTGCAGGATGTGCGTGAGCTCGTGCGTGACGAGGATGGTCACCCAGTCGTCGTAGTCGCCGAGCGTGGACATGTCGTCCGGCGCGCTCACGTTGAGATCGACCGTGGGGTACGGCAGCGTGTACGCGAGTCCGTTCGCCTCTTCGGTGCCGTCGTTCAGCACGATTTCCGTGCGGCGCGGCGGTCGAAACCCGAGCTCGAGCGACACGCGCGAATACACGTCCTCCGCCACGGTGCCGACCTTCTGCGCAACGTCCTCGACGCCCGCTTGAAAGTGCACGTGGTAGTGCGGCGTCGTGAGCGTGTACCAGTGAACCCACGGATCGCCGGCGCGCGCGCCGAGCGTCACGCAGAGCGCGGCGAGCACGTGAAGGAGCAGCCGCGCGCGAGGCCGGAGGCCCGAGTGCGGCATCAAGCGGCGCGACCTATCCTCGATGAACGATCCGTAAGCCCGAGCGCTCAGAGGTCGTCGTAGAAGAGCGGCTCGCGGTTGCGCACGTAGCGGTAGACGAGCTGGCGACCCTCCGCGGAGATTTGCGTGAATTGCGCGCCGAAGCCCGGCGACGAGTCGGCGCCGGATTGCGGCGAGTCGCGCGTCCAGCGCACCACGCCGTTCGCCTCGAATTCGTAGCCGCCCGGCAAACACACTTTGATCGAGAGCGCTTGGCCGACGGACGGAATGTTGTACGTCGCGATGAAGATCCCGCCGGAATCGATCACGTCGTTGCCGCTCAGGCCCTTGTAGAAATTCGTGCTGCTGTGGGCGCCGAGCTCGGCCTCGTAACGGAGCGTGCCGCCGGGGCCGGCCGTGGGTGCGGGCGCGGGTTGGTGCGCAGCGGCCGGATAGGCGTACGCGGGCGCGGGTGCCGCTGGCGCGGGCGCCGCGTGCACGGCGCCGGGCGGCGGTTGCCACACCTGCTGGGGCGCGGGCTGCGGCGCCGGTTGCGCTGCGGCTTGGGGCGCCGGCTGCGGCGCGGCTTGGGGAGGCGGGTTCCACACCTGCCCGCCCGCGGGCGCCGTCTGTCCGCCCCAATTCTGCGCGAGCTGCGTCGCCGCGATGGGATTGGCCGCGGGTTGCGCGGCCGGCTGCGGCCACGCCGGCTGATTCACCACCGCGACCTGTGGCGCGTGCTCCGCGGCGGCGGGGAAGGCGCCGGACGGCTGCGTCGGCGGCGACGGCATCACCGAAGCCTGCGCCATCAACCCCGCGAGTTGATGCACGAGCCCGAGCGCTCCCGCGATCGCTTCGGTCGCCTGATCGACGGCGACGTGCCGCACGCCCGAGACCTGCAAATCGGACAGCGCCTTACGCACTTGGCCGAGAGCGCCTTGCGCGTCCGCGGGCGGACCGCCGCGCGACGTTTCGATGCGGTGCAAGGCGTTCATCGCCTGCGCCACGGGCTCGGCAGCGTTGAGCAGCTGCCCTGGCACACCCGGGCTCTGCAGAGCCCCGAGCCCCCGAGCCAGATTCTCCCGAGCGGTGCGCGCCAAAGTCACGACATCCATCGATGGGCTTCCCTCCGCAAGAGGTGGGGCGCGAGTCTAACATCAACCCAGCCGGCCCGGGTTTCGGCGCGCGAGGTGGTCCGCGACGGCCGCAGCGAGCTCGAGCCGTCCGAGCACGGCGTCGGCCTCTTCTCGGCCGCCTTCGAGCACGGCGCGTTCCAAGGCGACCGCGCCGTCGCCGGTACGCAAAATCACTGCGGGTGGGTTCCCGAACACGGCCGCCTCGCCTGGCTCCAAGGCCGACGGGTAATGTGCGGCGGGTGTGGCACGCGTGACCACGAGCTCGAGCCCTTCGATATCGAGGCTCAAGCCGGGCACGGGCGCGAGCGCACGCACGCGCCTGAGCACGCGGTCGGTCGGCCAAGTCCAGACGACGCGGAGCTCGTCCCCGATGGGCTCCGGCGCCCAGGTCGCGAGCTCCGAACGCTGCGCCACGGCCAGGGGCGGCGCGCCGCTCGCGAAAGCGCGCGCCGCGTCGCGGAGAAGCGCGAGCGACGGACGATCGAGCGCGCGCGCGAGCTGCCACGAGTCCCGCTCGCCGACCGCGAGCGCCCGCGTGAGCAGGATGTCGCCCTCGTCGTACTCGGCCGTCAACCGGTGAATCGTGACGCCCGTCTCGGCGTCGCCCGCGTCGATGGCCGCAAAGTAGGGGTTCGGTCCGCGATGGCGCGGCAAGAGCGACGGGTGCGCGCCGATGCCGCCGAACTTCGCGAGCTCGAGCCACGCCGCCGGCAAGCGTCGCGTCCAAAACCAACTCACGACGAGATCCGGCGGATCGCGCTCGAGCGCTTCACGCACCGCTCGCTCGAGGCGCCCGCCGAGCGCGCGCGCGTCGAGAATCCGAGCGGCTCCGATGCATCGCGTGAGGCGGCGCCGGCCCGGCGCGTCGACCGGCGCGAGCACCGAAAGACCTACATCGTGTCCGTCGCGCGCGAGGAGGCACGCGGCGAGCGGCAAGCCGAAATGCGCGATGCGAAGCGTCACCCGGCCGCCTTCGGCTCGGCCGCTCTCTGCCGTTGCGGGCGGGAAGCGATCGCGTCAAAGTAAGTGAGGATGGTGCGCGTGGTTACGGGGCCTGTGGTCGCGGCGGTGCTCGGCCTCGCCGGACTCGCCTTGGCGCAAGACGACCTCATCGTCGATCCGTGGAAGCGAGTCGTCGTCGCCGCCGTCGGTGAACGTCGCCCGCTGCCGTCCGTCTCGGACCGCGTCGCGCCCCGCCCCCTCGGGGCCGCGTCCCGTCCCAAGGCGTCGTCGTCGAAGCCGTCGGTCGTCCCGATCGGCCCGCCGCTCACGCTCGCGAAAGATCCGCCGAGCGTCGTGCCCGTCGCCCTCACCCACGACGAGATCTTCGACCCCTGGGCGAGCCCGGCGGCTCCGGCCGACGCGAGCGGTACGACGGCGCCTCGCGCCGGCCGTCGTGGTTGGGCCTTCGAGATCACCGAAATCGTCGATCCCTGGTCCAAGGGTCCGCTCGCGGCCGTCACCGACCCGCTGATCGTAGATCCCTGGGCTCGCTGAAGCTCTCTCAAAAGCGGAAGGCCCCCGAAAACTTGGTCCGGGCCTTTTCTCCCTGATACCCCGTCAGCATGGACGCTGGCGGCGACAGGCGCGCCTTCCGACCGGCCCTCCGCGCCGGAGCCCGCTTCGACCCCCTCGCGGCAGGGCGGCCGGTGCTCGTTTTCGAGGGCGTTCACAAGGCATACCGCGCGGACGCGCCCGTCTTGCGCGGCCTGAGTCTCGAGATCGCGCGCGGCGAGTTCGTGTTCATCACGGGCAACTCGGGCGCGGGCAAGAGCACGCTGCTCCGGCTGCTCTTTGCGGAAGAGGCGGTCGATAGCGGGCGGATTTTATTTTTGGGTCGCGAAATCGCGCGCCTGACCCCCTCTTCCATCCCTTACCTGCGCCGCAACATCGGCGTCGTCTTCCAGGACTTTCGCCTCGTCGAAAACTGGTCGGTGCTCGACAACGTCGCGCTGCCGCTCGAGGTGCTCGGCTTGCCGACGCGCACCATTCGCCAGCGCGTCGGCGCGGCGCTCGAACGCGTCGGACTCTCCGGTCGCGGCAGCGAACGCGCCGGTCACCTTTCCGGCGGCGAGCAACAGCGCGTCGCCATCGCGCGCGCCATCGTCAGCGAGCCGGCGCTGCTCCTCGCCGACGAACCGACCGGCAACCTCGACCCGCAACTCGCGCTCGACATCCTCGGCCTGCTCGAGGACATCAACGAAACGGGCGTGACGGTGCTGTTCGCGACGCACGACCGGACGCTGCTCGACGTGCGACCCCGTCGCGTCGTCGTGCTCGACGAAGGGCGCGCCTTCGACGCGCCGCGCGGCCTGGACGACGAGGCGAGCCTCGCGTCGCTCGACACGCCCGCGCCGACCAAACGAGGAGCCGCAGCATGAGGCCGATCGAACGCGCTTTCCGCGGCGCGAAAAACGACTTCCAGCTCCACGCGCTCGGCGTCTTCTCGGTGGCCGTCGCGTTCTTGTGCTTGTGCGCGACGCTGCTCGCCGTCGTCAACGTCGACCACGCGCGCGAACGCTGGGCGAGCTTCGGTCGCGCGTCCGTGTATCTCACGCGCGGCGCGCAGAGCGAGCAAGTCGCCGCCATCGAGCGCGCGCTCAAAGCGTCCGAAGGCGTCACCTCGGTGCGGCACGTGAGCGCCGAAGACGCGCGCCGGGACGCGGCCGACGTGGGTCGCGACGCCGTCATCGACGCGCTGCCCGCCGAGGCCTTCCCCGAATCGCTCGAGGTGAGCGTGCAGAAAGACGTGCGCCCCGAGCGGCTCGAGCAACTCGCGACCGAGCTCCGCTCGCTGCCGGCCGTCGAAGGCGTCGAGACGTATTCCGGCTGGAGCGAGCGCATCGAGAGCCTGCTCGCGGGCGGCGTCGCGGCGGCGGGCATTCTCGCGCTGATCGTGCTCGCGGCGGTCGTGAGCGTCGTTTCGTCGACCATCCGCCTGTCGCTCCAGCGCCGCAAAATCGAAGTCGAAGTGATGAAGCTCGTCGGCGCGACCGACGGCTACGTGCGCGAGCCGTTCGTGATCGAGGGCGCCGCGCAAGGCGCGCTCGGCGCGACCTTCGCGATCCTCGTGCTCGGCGTCCTCTACCTCGTCGTGCGAAGTCACCTCGACCAGCGCCTGGTGGCGCTCTTCGGCATGGCGCCAGCCTTTCTGCCGTGGGAGCTCGTGCTCGTGACGGTGGTGCTCGGCGCGGTGCTCGGCGCGGTGGCGGCGTTCCTGAGCTTGCGCCGCTTCGTGAGCCCATGAGTCGACGCGTGCGCTTCGGCGTCCTCGCCTGCGCGGCCGCAATTTCGGCCGTTTCGCCCGTCCTTTTCGCCGACGCGGGTCCGGCGCCGGCGCGCCGCACGGCGTCCGCCGACGAGGTGGCGAGCCTGCGCAAGAACGTCACGCGGGACGAGAGCGCGCTCCGGCGGCGCCTCGACGAGCTCCGCCGCGACGCGCAAGCGACCGACGCGCGCATCGTCGCGCGCGGGCGGAGCTACGTGCGGATGACGCGCGCCGGGCTCTTGCCCGTCGGGGACGGCTTCGAGGCGCTCGTCGAGCACGCGACGCGGCTCGAACGCATGCACCACGGGCTCGAGAGCGACATGGCGCACGCGAAAGCGCTCGCCGCCGAACGCATCGAGCTCGACAAGCAACTCGAAGCCGCGCACGCGCGGGCCCAGACGCTCGACGACGAAGAGCGCGTGCTCGCCCGCGCCGAAGACGCGTTGCGAGCGGCCGACGAACGCGAGCGCGCCTTCGCGCAGGCCTTCGAGCTCGGCGGGCATACGGCCGTCTACGGCGCCGTCGGGCCGTCCGATCCGGCGCCCGCGACCGGGACGTTCGGCGCGCTCAAGGGCCGCTTGCCGTTCCCTATCGGCGGTCGCAGCGAAATTCGCCCCGCCCGCCGCGCGAGCTCGGACGGTCCCGGTCTCGAGATGCGCGCGCCGCTCGGCACGCCCGTCCGCAGCGTCGCGCCCGGTCGGGTCGCCTTCGCCGACACCTATGCCGACTACGGCAAAACAATCATCATCGAGCACGGTCGCCGCTACTACACGGTGAGCGCGAACCTCGGATCCATCGACGTGGCGGTCGGTGACGAAGTGGGGGGCGGCGAGCGAATCGGCTCAGTCGGCGACAGCGGGAACGGCGCGCGCCTCTACTTCGAGATCCGCGTCGGTAAAGAGACGGTCGACCCGAGCGCCTGGTTCGGTATCTAAAGACGAGGTCGGCTTGGCAGCGGCAAGGCTTGGCCTTAGGCTGAGGCTTCATGCACGAGCACCGTCTGGTGGGATGGTGGCTGGCGGGAGCGCTGAGCCTCGTGTCTCACTATGCCTACGCGCAGTCGACCGCTGCTTTTCCGACGGACGCGCCGCCGCCGCCGCCCCCGCCGCGTCCGGCGCCCGTGCGCCCGCCCGCGCCGCCGCCGCGCCCAGCGCCGAGCGCGAAGCAGCCCGCGCCGCCGCGCCCCGCGTCGACCGTCAAACAACCCGCTCCGCGTCCACCCGTGACTCCCGCGCAGCGCGTCGCTTCACCGCCCGCGCCGCAGCCGTCTCCGGCACGCGCGGCGCCGCCGCGTGTCGTCTCGCTACGCGCGCCGTCCGCCGTGGGCGCTCCGGTGTCCGCCGATCCGCGTCCACCCGTGCTCCCTTATTACGACGGCATGCCCGTGCCGCCCGGTTATGAAATCGTGAACCACCCGGCGACCGGCATCATCACCGGCGGCCTGGTCGGCTTCGGTGCCGCCTACGGCGCCGGCATCATCGTCGGCGCGACGCAGGGCTTCAAAAACGCCTCGGGCTGGCTCGCCGCACCGGTTGCGGGGCCGTGGCTCGCCATCGCCGAGCGCCAATACGAGCAGTGCAAAACGAGCACCGTCGAGCAAGCGCGCCAGTGCGTTCAAAAGGCCGTCGGTGAGGTGCAGTTCATCACCTTCGTCGCGGTCGACGGCGTCTTCCAGCTCGCCACGGCCTTCCTCACGCTGGCCGGCGCCCTGAGCTCGCGTGACGAGCTCATCCGCAAGGATCTCGTGCCCAAGGTGAGCTTCCTTCCGCCCGCCCCCGGCCGGCGCGAGTGGGCGCTCAGCGTTCAGGGGCGCTTCTGAGGAAGGGCCGCGCCAGGCGGCCTCGAAAATCACGCAACTCGCGTCGCGCCCGGCCGACCAGGCTCGTGAAGGAGGTTTCATGACCACTCGTATCGATCCCACCGGCCCAGCTCCGCTTCTGGATTCCATTCCCACCGCGCCGCGCACCACGGCCGTTCCCACTCGACCTTTTCAGGCGATGATGAACGCGGGTGCCGGCGTGGTCGTCACCGGAGCCGAGGCAGCCGTCACCAAGCTGCCGGGCGGGGCGGTGCTCGCCGCCGCCATTCGTCCGACGAGCCCGACGCTCTCGTTTCCCGGCGCGTCCACGGCGCCGGGCAGCATCGGTTCGCCCGCGCCGCAGACACCCGAGGGTTATCCGGCGACGAGCACGAGCACGCCCGCCGCTCCCACCGGTACGACCGATCCGTCGATGGAGAGCCTGCTCAGCCAAGACGCGAACCAAAACCTCTATTACATCGCGCTCCAAGAACGGATGAGCGCGGAGAACCGCTTCTACACCGCGTACTCGAACGTGCTCCGCGTGCGG
>DATJXW010000145.1:0-9651 GCA_035499895.1 Polyangiaceae bacterium
GTCGGCGTCCACCCGCACGACGCGAGCCGTGCCGACTCGGCGCTCGAGGCCGAGCTCGCGGAGCTCGCCGCCCGACCGCGCGTCGTCGCCGTCGGCGAGGTCGGACTCGACTACCATTACGACCACTCGCCGCGCGACACGCAGAAGGACGTTTTCCGGCGCTTCATCGCGCTCGCGCGGCGGCTCAAGAAGCCGCTCGTCATTCACACTCGGAGCGCGCCCGCCGACACGCTCGCCATCCTCGAGTCCGAAAGCGCGAGGGACGTGGGCGGCATCATTCATTGCTTCAGCGAAGATCGTGCGTTCGCCGCGCGCGCGCTCGAGCTCGGTTTCTATCTCTCGTTCTCCGGCATCGTGACCTTCAAGAACGCGAAGGCCGTCCACGAAGTCGCGGCGTGGGCGCCGAGCGACCGCGTGCTCGTCGAAACCGACAGCCCCTACCTCGCGCCCGTCCCGCTACGCGGGAAAAAGTGCGAGCCGGCCTTCGTCAAGCACACCGCGGCCCGGCTGGCCGAGCTCCGGCACGCGGACTTCGCCGACCTCGCCGCGCTGACGACGGCGAACGCCGCCCGCGTCTTCGGCTTGCCGGCCCCGAGCGCCCGCTAAACGCGGGGTCGCGCTTGACAGAGCGGGCTCCCCCCGCCCATATTCCGCGGGCTTTTGCCGAGGTAGCTCAGCTGGTTAGAGCACGCGCTTCATAAGCGTGGTGTCGACGGTTCAAGTCCGTCTCTCGGCACCGTAAAACATGCTCGATTCGTAATCGGGGAGGGGAGCGAAAAAGGGACCCGGTACCCCGATTCGGGCGGCCAGGGGAGGCCGCGCGGCCGGACGTTCGGTGGCCGCGCGTCGTACGTGCACACGAGGTCCGTCAGATCTGTCGTCGTCGTGGTGCACCGGCGCGTCCCCTATTTCAGCCCGCCCGTGCCGCCTTCAACGGCTTGATGTCGCGTAGCCCATCAACGGCTTCGAGTTCCGCCTTCCGTAGGTCGTAGTTGAGCTGCAGGTTCAACCAAAACTGCGCCGTCGTTCCAGCGAAGAAGCGCTCGAGACGGAGCGCCGTCTCCGGCGTGAGCGCACGCTCTTCGTTCAGGATCCGTCGAGGTCGCGATCACCGTCACCGGGTTGGACGGCATCATGCAGGAGCGAGATGGAATCTGTCGTCGCAAAACGCATCCTAACATGATACCGGGAGCGCACTGCCAGAGGCAGCCTCGATCGTGACGCTCTATCGCGAGTGTCGACGGTTCAAGTCCGTCTCTCGGCACCGATCGACGCGGAGGGGTCCACTCGCGCTGCTGCCTAGCGGCGCGCGAGAACCCAGCCGAAAAGGGCGCGCGGGAAGGTGCGCCCGCCGCGCGTGACGGTGAACCGCGCTTGCTCGAGCGTCGTCGCGAACTCGGTTCGGTGGAGCGGTTCCGCCACGAGTAGCCGTCCGTTGGGAGCGAGAACGCGCGCGAGTTCATGCAGCGCGCCGGCGCGTGCGGAGCGCTCGAGGTGGTGCAGCGAGAAGCAGGCGATCGCGGCGTCGACGCTGGCGTTCGGTAGGTCGAGACGATCGAAGGGCGCCGTCATCACGCGCACGCGCCCCGCGACGCCCTCGAGCTCGGCGTTGGCCTCGACGACGGCGGGCGAGTGCCCGTGCCCGCCGTGCGGTCGCCGCCAGTCGTCGACCGCGATCACGCTGCCGCGGGGGACGCGCTTGGCCGCGGCGACGGCGACGATGCCGTCTCCGGTGCCGAGGTCGACGATCACCTCGTCGCCCCGAAGCTCGAGCGCGTCGAGGAGGCGCTCCACGTCGCGCGGACGCAGCACGGCGGTGAGCCACCTGAACCACGCGCACGAGCCGAGCAACACGAGCCCGAGAACGCCGAGGTGCGCGCCGATCGCGACCGCGAAGGCGGCGAGCGTGACGGGCAACGCCTCGCGGCCAAGCTTGGTCAGGGCGCCGAACGCGACGAACGCGACGCCCGTCGCGAGCAGCCGGTGTTGGAGCGCTGCGAGCGGCGGGCGATAGTGAGCCTTCTTGGCCATGCCCGCATTCCTCGGTGCTCGAGGCGCGCGCGCACAGGGCGGGGGACGCGCGGGAGTCCGCTTCCGGACATTCCGCTGCGAGGTGTCCGGAGTCGAGGCAGGCCCTCGGCTCAGCGCGGCGGCCGAGCGCCGAGCCAGGCGTGCAAGCCGGGCAGCGTGAGCTCCCGCCACGCCGTCGCGAGCCGCGTTCCGTCGAGCGGGCCGCGCCGGCCGGCCTCCGCGTCGAACAGCGCGAGCAGGCCGCTCGTCGCGTGCTCGCTCGCCAGCGCCACGCGTTCCGCCGCGGCGTTCGGGAAATGGTCGACGAGCTCGGCGGCCATGCGCGTCCGAACGAGAGCGCGAAAGCGCGCGAGGACGACGTTGCCCGCCGTGCTCGTGCGGAGCCGGGCGGCGAGGGCGCGGTGCGCGATGACGTGCGCGAGGAGCGGCTCGAGGAAGCCGAACGGCCGGTGCCCGTTCGTGGCCGCACCGAGCGTGCTCGCGAACGCCGCGAGCGCGCTGCCGAGGACGGCGTCCTTGTCCCGGTAGTGCTCGTAGAAGGTGCTGCGGCCGACGTCCGCCCGCGTCACGAGGGCGCGGACGGTCGTGCCTTCGTAGCCGCGCTCGGCGAGCAACGCGAGGAGAGCGGCTTCGACGCGGCGGCGCGTGCGCGCCCCGCGCCGTGACTCGAGCGCGGGCTGTTCGTTCACGGCTCGGGGCTCACTTGCGAGGAGCCGCGCTCGGCCCCTCGCGACGGAACGCAACGTCAGTTGTTGCCGAAGAGGTCGTGGATCTTCGAGTCGAGAGCGACCGCGATCTTGTAGAGGCTCGAGATCGAGGGGCTCGATTCGGCGCGCTCGATCTGCGAAAGGAGCGAGATGCTGAGGCCGGTACGCCGGCTCATCTGCTTGAGCGTGAGCTCGCGCTCCTTGCGCATCGAGCGAATCGTGTCGCCGATGATCTTGTGAAGCTGCTCCTCGGGCGTCCGCGCGAGGCCCTTCTTCTTCATCACGCGCGCGAGCACCTCGCGGAACTCGTCCACGTTGAAGGGCTTCTTGATGTAGTCGACCGCGTCGAGCTTCATCGACGCGACCGCGGTATCGAGGTTCGGATGCGCGGTGAACATGATCACCGCGACGTCCGTGTCGATGGTTCGAACGCGTTTCAACACTTCGATGCCATCGAGCTTCGGCATCATCACGTCCAGGATGAGGACGTGATAGTCGCCGGCGCGAACCTCCTCCTCGACGAGTGTCGGGTCGCTCAGAGTCTTGACGATGAAGCCGTCTTTCTCGAGCAGGGTCTGCATGTAATCGCAGATGGCTTTGTCATCGTCGACGATCAGAATGCGCACGAAGGGGACTTCGATCGGCAAGGTTCTCTCCTCGAACGGTCCGGGTGGCTGGTTGCAGTGACACTATAACGTGGTCTGGTTACCACGTCACTAGATTTTGCGGCGACCAAAAGTCCCAGAAATTCCGCGGGTTTTGAAACATGGCAGCCCCGGGGTGCACCCAAGGCCGCTGATGTCCGGTGACGCTGCGAGCGTGCGTCGAGCGTTCACTCCGATGACAGATCCGACACCTTGGCGAACGCCTCGCGTGCGCGACGACGAGCGCCCGCGTCGTGAGGAGTCGCGCGCGTTGCGTCGAATTCGCGTAGGCGCTGAACGTGAACGCGGCGCGTGCTCGCGACGTCCTGTTGCTCAACGACGACCCGCGAGCGGATCGATCACGGGTTTTGCGGCGGGCGGCGCCGTGGGTGCGGTCGTCGTGGCGTGGGCCGGCGTCGCGGGCTTTGCGGGCGGCGGTTTGGGTAGCGCCTTGTGCGGCGTGAATTTCGAAGCGCTCGGCTCGTGTACGGGCGCGGTGTTCGACGGAGCAGCGGTCGCCGTCGCCGACGACGCGGGCGCCGTGCTCGCCGTGTCGGTCGCCGACACGACGGGTGCCACCGGGGCGGGCGGCGCGGTCGGCGCGGCCGTGGTCACTTGAAGCGTCGCGGTGCTCGGGGGCGGGGTGTTCGCCGTTGCGGAGTCCGCGGTGGGCGTCGCGTCGTGATGCCGCAGGAGGAGGGCGGCCGCGCCGATGAGCACCACCACGGCGAGCGACGCGATGACGGTGAGTCCCGACCCGCGCTTCTGCGTGCTCTTGCCCCAGGAGGACTGCGTGGAGGCCTCGGCGCTGTTGCCGCCTGGGATTTCGAGCTGGCTCGATGAGATCCCGGCGGCGCTCAACACCTTCGACACGCGCTCGGCGCTGCGCGCTGCATTGGCGCTCCCGAAAGGCGCAAGGGCCGCCGCGAGCTCCGCCACGTTCGCGAAACGGCGCGTGCGATCCTTCTCGAGGCAATGGAGGATCGCGGCCTCGAGTCCCTCGGGCAGGTCGGGGCGGAACTGGCGTGGGAACGGCGGAGGTTCTTGAAGAATCATGCCGCAGAGCTGCGGCATCGTCTCGCCCAAGAAGGGAGGGCGGCCCGCGAGGAGCTCGAACAGGATGGTCCCGATGGCCCAGATGTCGGCGCGACCGTCGACGTCGCGCGAGCTCGTCATCTGCTCGGGCGACATGTAGAGCGGCGAGCCCATGATCGCCGTCGTCTTCGTCATGCCGTAGTCGTTGCCCGAGCTCCCCGGAGAGGTGATTTTCGAGATGCCGAAGTCGAGAACCTTGATGCACGGGGAGCCGTCCGCGGCCGTGATCAGGAAGAGATTCGCCGGCTTGAGGTCGCGGTGCACGATGCCGAGCGCGTGTGCCTCCGCGAGGGCTTCACAAGCCTGGAGCACGTAGTCCACCGCGTGCACGTACGGGAGCGGCCCATGGTCACGGATGAACGCGGACAGGTCCTGCCCGTGCAAAAATTCCATGACCATGTAGGGCGCCCCCGTGTCGAGCGTCCCGACGTCGGAGACGCGCGCCACGTGGATGCTCTTGATCTTCACGGCCGCCCGCGCCTCGCGCGCGAAACGCGCCACCGCCTCTTGGTTGCCGAGCGCCTCCGGCAGCAGGAACTTCAGCGCGACCCGCTCGTCGAGTTGGAGATGCAGCGCCGAAACGACGACGCCCATCCCGCCGACCCCGAGTACCCGCTCGACGCGGTATTTGCCCGCGAGGACTTCGCCTTCCTGAACCGGCGTCATGTCGTGCTCGCCTGAGCCTCCTACCGCCAGGCTATCCTGCGAGGTTCGCGTGTCAAACGCCGGACGGATCGAACAGGTTTTGCTCGCCGCGCGTCACCTCGCGCGCTTCGCCTCGTCTCCGGCCCATGGTCATTTCTTCTCCCGCCGGTGCGTTTACGCTCGCCTCGTTTAAGGCTTATGCTCGGCGCGGAGCGAAACTCAGGGTGACGACGATGAGCGGCGTCCGCGAGGGCGAGGTGCTCGCGGGCAAATACCGCGTGGACCGCGTTCTCGGTGCGGGTGGGATGGGCGTCGTCGTTGCTGCCCATCACCTCGAGCTCGACGAGCGGGTTGCGATCAAGTTCTTGCTGCCCGAGGTGCTGACGCAGGGCGACGCGGTGGCTCGCTTCGCGCGCGAGGCGCGGGCGGCCGTGAAGATCAAGAGCGAGCACGTCGCCAAGGTCACCGACGTGGGCAAGCTCGAAAACGGGGCTCCGTACATGGTGATGGAGTACCTCGACGGCAGCGACCTGTCGGCGTGGCTGAAGCAGCGCGGCCCGTTGCCGCTCGAGCAAGCCGTCGAGTTCGTGCTCCAAGCGTGCGAGGCGATCGCCGAGGCGCACGCGCTCGGCATCGTTCATCGCGACCTGAAACCGAGCAACCTCTTCGTCGTGCGCCGTCCCGACGGCTTCCTTTCGGTCAAGGTGCTCGACTTCGGGATCTCGAAGACGACGAGCCCGCTCGGTTCGGGCGGCGGCGGAACGCTCACCTCGACCTCGGCGCTCATGGGCTCGCCGTTCTACATGTCGCCGGAACAGATGCAGTCGTCGCGCGACGTCGACTCGCGGAGCGACATCTGGGCCCTCGGCGTCCTGCTGTACGAGCTCGTGACGGGCGGGCCGCCGTTCGTGGCGGACACGATGCCGGAGCTCGTGCTGCGCGTGGTGCAGGGCGGGCCTCCGCCCTCGTTGCGCACGAAGCTGCCGGGCGCTCCCGAGAGCTTCGAGGCCGCGGTGTTTCGTTGTCTCGAGCGCGATCGCAGTCGTCGCTACGAAAGCATCAGCGAGCTTGCCGCCGCCCTCTTGCCGTTCGCGCCCCGGCGCTCGCGGATCTCGGTCGAGCGCATTTCGGGCGTGCTCCGCGCCGCGGGGCTTTCGGCGACGGCGCTCGCCCTGCCGCCGTCTTCCGATCCCGAAGAAAAATCGCCGCAAACCGCGACCGCCGCGTCGTGGGGTCAGACGGCGGGGCCGAAGCGGCGCGGCTCGTGGCTCGTCGCCGGCGCGGTCACTGCAACGCTCCTCGCGAGCGCGTTCGCGTGGCGGGCGACGCGCAGTTCCGCGATCGCCACGCCGCCGGCATCCGTCGTCGCCGCGGGATTCGCGCCGCCCGGTCATACGGAGGAGCCGGTCACCGCCAACGTCAACGGCGTTCAGCCCGTCACGCTGAGGGCGTCGCCGGTCGTCACGCCGAGCGCGTCGCCGCCGACGGTCGCTCCCGCCCTCGCCGCGCAGCCGGCCGTATCCGTGGCGAGCGCGACCCCCGCGAAGAAAACAGCCGCGCCGCCGCCCTCGCGTCCCGTCAAGGTGGTCCCGGAAGCGCGGACCAAACCGGTCGTCGCTGCGATCCCCGTCGCCGCGAATCTGTCGGCGGCTTCTCCCCCAGCGGCGCCGCCGCGCGCGCTCGCAAGCAAGCCGAACATTTTCGACGATCGGAAGTGAGCTTAGACTGGCGTGGTAACGCACGAGCCCTTACCGAGCGAAGGCGGTCGCTAGGGGAAGGCCGGGTTCAGCTTCGCGAGCGTCAAGGTGCCGTGGCCGCCCGCCGGTTCGCCTTTCGGCTGGGACACCCACGCCGCCAGGGCGCCGTCGCCGAAACGAACCAGGTCGTAGCTCGGAACCTGCGCGCCCGGGCCGAGCAGAAGCGTCGCGTTGACCTGGCCGCCGCTCGTCACGTCCCAAACCTCGAGATCCGCATGCGCCGTCGAGCGAAGGACGAGAGCGTGTCCGCCGTCTTCGCCGAACCCGACGGCTCGGTACGCGCTGACGGGGCCGTCATCCGTGCCGAGCAACGTGGCGGCACCCCCGAGCGGGTAACGCTGAAACGTCGCGAGGCTCCCGTGGGGCGCTTGCGCTTGGTAAATCAGCGCGGGCGCGCTCTCGCCGCTCGCGAGCGCGCAGGCGCCGGGGGCTTTCGCCGGAAGACCGGTGTCGCTCGCGGCACCTGACTCGGCGAGCGCCAGATCGGCGTGGTAGCCCTCGCCCTCGGCGTCCGCGTACCCGCTGAGGACGAAGACGCCCTCGTCCGTTGCGGCGCCGCAGCTCGGGGTTCTCGAGAGCGCGTCCGGCGACGGATCGACGATGAACGGCGGCACGTCGTCCGTGCCCGAAAAGCTCCGGAGCTCTCCCCACACGTTCGGCACGCCGCCGTCGTCCGTCGCAAACACGTAAAGCGGCTCCGCGCCGTCACGCGGCACGAGCATGCCGTTCCGTCGTCCATGAAACGCGACCGTGCCGCGCAGCGTCCCCGTTTCGTCGAACGACAACAACGTTTGGACGACGCCGTTCGGCGGCGCGTCGGCGGCCTCGTAGTCGACCGACTCCACCAAGAGGAGCCAGCCGTCGGGCGTCGGCGCGAGCGACAGCGACGACGCGTAGGGCAACTCCGTCGCGACGCTGCTCACCGGGTTCAAATGCGCGTCGAGCAACCCGAGCCGAACCGAGGTGGTGCCGTCGTAGCCGTCCTTCGAGGTACCGGTGACGAAAGCGACGGCGAGCTCGTCGCCGTTCGCGGCGAGCGCCACGAGCTCGATGTCGTCGTTGTCGGTGTAGGGCTGCGCGCAGCCGGGGAGCAAAGGCGCGATCGGGCAGTAGTCGCACCCGGAGGTGTCGAAGCTACAAGCGTCCGAGCAGAGGAGCGTTCCGGAGACGTAGCCGAGAGAGGCGCAGCTTTGCCCGCCGAGATCGGTGCCGTCGCAGGCATCGACCCTGCCGCTGTCCGCCTTCCCCGCGCAGCTGTCGATCACGCCGTTGCCGCACTGACAGGGCGGGGCGTCGGGCCTCAGCGTCGCACAACAGGCCGGCAAGTCGTCGCCGGCGCACGTGCAAACGTCGCTCGGCGGATCAGCGAACCCCTGCGGATCGTCGGGAGGGGGACTCGGCGCGCTCGCGCTCACCCCGGCGTCCGCGTCCACGTACCGAATCGACCGCCCGCACCCGAAAGCGAGCGCCACCACGAGCACTCCACCCAGCCGCACCATGCGCGAAGTATGTTTTTGTTTTGTCGGGGCGGCCAGATTCGAAGCCGGCCTCCAGTAGGGGCGGGCGCTCACGCGCGATCGGCAGAAAAAGCTCCCGGCTTCGATCAGACCGCCGAGACGGGAGACGACGGAAAGCGACGGCGCGGGACAGGGCGTTGGGTAGCTGGCGGGAAGCGGCGGACGCCATCTGCTACCTTCGGGACGTGGGCGATCCACTCCGACTCGACGAAGCCGTAGCCGCTCTCAAGCGTGACCCTAGCCACCCGGTGCTGGCGCGCGTTGACGGGCTTACCGTCGAGCTGCGCGCCGTTGAGGAGCCGGGGCAGGTGCCCCGGAAGTCTGCGGCGGAGGTCTTTCGCGAAGTCGGGCAGTGGGAAGGGGAGCGGGGCGAGGAGCTCGACGCCTTGTTCGCCGCCGTGCGGCAGCGCTCGCAACGGCGCGTCCCTGACATGCCGTGAGGTACGTTCTCGACACGAATATGGTCGTGCGCTTGCTGGACGGCGACGAACGTGTCCTCTCGCACCTGGTCGACGTGGAGCCAAGCGACGTTGGGATCTCGCTCCTGGTCTTCGCCGAGCTCCTGTTTGGCGCAGAGAAGTCGAAGCGTGCCGAGCAGAACCGCGCGCGCGTGAACGCGCTCACCGAGCCCGGGCGGTTCCGGATGCTGCACGTGGGGCTCGTCATCGTGCGGCGATACGCGGTGGTGCGTGCCGAGCTCGAGCGACGTGGGCGGAGCAAGAGCGACTTTGACCTGATGATCGCTTGCACGGCACTCGAGCAGGGCGCGACGCTCGTGACGAACGATTCCGCACTGAAGGACGGATCGATCGAGGGGCTCGTCGTCGAGGATTGGCTCGAGGCGTCGTCGGCGCGCGGGTGAATGGCGCGAAACGGTCAGCGTCTCAGTCTCGGAAGCTCTCGAGCCCGAAACGCTTTCCGTCTTCTTTGTCGGGGCGGCCAGATTCGAACTGGCGACCTCACGGACCCGAACCGTGCGCGCTACCAAACTGCGCTACGCCCCGAGCAGGCGGCCCCAAGCGGGGCGGGCGGAGGATGATGGCCAAGCCCCGCTCTGTCAAGCGCCGGGCGCGTCCGACATGTCGATCGGCTGCGCGCCCGGCCGGCGTCAGGGACGGCGCTTTTTGAGCTCGGCGGTGAGGGCAGGGACGGCCTGGAACAGGTCGGCGACGAGGCCGTAGTCGGCGATTTGAAAGATGGGCGCCTCCGGGTCTTTGTTGATCGCGACGATGACCTTCGAGCTTTTCATGCCGGC
>DATJXW010000146.1:0-16935 GCA_035499895.1 Polyangiaceae bacterium
TGCAGAGCGTGGCGACCGGCGACAGTCCGTACGAGCTCTATCCGCTGTTTCCGGACCTCGTCGCCGCGTGCGTGGCGCTCGCCCTGCACGTCCAGGATCTGACGCTGCTTTTGGTTCGAGCGGGCATTCTGATTCACACGCTCGGAGCGGTGAGCGCCGCCATGCTGGCGCGCCGGATCCTCGGCTGGAAGTGGGGCGTGTTCGTCGGCTTGGCCGTGCTCCTCGACTTCGGCTCGCTCTTCGGCGGCGGCGCGAGCGGTGTCCTTTACCTCGGGGTGACGAACGGCACGCTCGCGCTCGGACTCTGGCCGTTCGTGCTGCTCGCGCTCGTGAACGCGCTCGAGCGCCCTTCCCTCGGATGGTCCGCCGCAATCTGGCTTCTGACCTGCCTCACGATCCTCTGCCATCCGATCGGGCTCGTCACCGCGCTCGCCACCGCCGCGGCGCTCGTGCTCGTCGCGTTGCTCGCGAACGACGTGCCGCGCCGTCGCGTGTGGTTCGCGCTCGGACACCTCGTGCTCGGCGTCGCGCTCGCAGCGTGGGAGTGGCGCCCCTTGAGCGACCGCGTGCTCCGCTACGGCCTGCATTACGCCTGGGCTCCCGACGCCGCCGGCCACTTTTTCGGCGACTTGCTCGAGCATTCGCAGCCGCAGGCCACCTTCGCTCCGCTCGTTTACGTGGCGTACGTGGGCATCCTCGTCGCGATCCTGTCACGGCGGGCCGCGCCGACGTTGATCGCTTGTTTCGCCACGGTTCTCTTGATGGGTTTGCTCGATCCGCTCTACCTCGTGCTCCATCTCGCGCCCTCGCTCGAGACGGCGCGCATGCAGGTGGCCCGCTTCGGCGGACTCGCCAAGGCGAGCGTCTACGTCTCCGCCGCGTACCTCTTCGCGACGACGTGGGCGCGCGTGGCGCCGCTCTGGCCCGGCCGCACGCGCTACGTCGCGGGGGCGCTGCTCGCGCTCCTCGGTTTTCCGTTCGCGCGCGGCGCCGTCGCCTACACGGGCGAGCTCACGAGCGAGCTCGCCGCCCAGGCACACCCCGACGTGCCCGACGCGGCCGGCTTTCGCGCCCTCATCGCCTGGGCGCGCGCACAAAATCGTGCGGAGCGGCCCGACGCCTACGCGCGACTCTTGAGCGACGATACCGAGCGCTACTATTCCGTGTGTCACGTGAACGCGGAGTCCGGCTTGCCGGCGCTCTGGCTCGGCGACACGTCCGAGCTCTTCTTGCGCGAGCGCATCGAAGACGCTTCGCCTGCGAGCCTGCGTCGCTTCGACGTGCGCTGGCTCGTGCACCACGACGGCCCTCCGCTGGCGGGTGATCCGGCGACGGAACGGCGTTTCGGCAGCTACTTCGTGCGCGAGGTGCGCGAGTGGGACGGCCGCTTCGCGCGCGTGGAGCGCGGCTCCGGCCGAGCCGTGGTGACGCGCCTCGACGACGAACGCATCGACGTCGACCTCCGCGACACGACGACTCCCGCGCTCGTCGCGCTCGGCATGGGCTACTACCCGCGCTGGGAAGCGGTGCACGAGACGCGCGGCAAACTCCCCGTCTACGCGTATCCGACCATCCCCGGCGGAGCGCTGCGCGTGCCGGCCGCGTGGCTGCCGCCCGGGCACACGACCTTTCGCCCCTCGGGCGCGCTGCCCTCCGACGGCAGCGGTTCCGCGACGAGCCTGCTCGCCGCGCTCGGTGCCTGCGCCTGCGTCGCGCTCACGCGCACGCCGAGGGCACGCCGGCGCGCGTTGCGCGCGCTCGCACGCGCCGCTCGCTTCGTCCGGCGAGAACGCGCCGTGCTCGGGTTGATCGCCGCGAGCGCGTGTGTGATTGCGCTCCTCGGTACGAGCTTCGTCGCTGCCCGGCGAGCCACCGGGGCGCTCGAAGTGGGCAGCGGGCTCCTGCCGCTCGCGCGCGTCGAGGAGAAGCACCACGGCGCTTTTCGCGCGTGCGACTACGCCTGGCTCAGCGGGCAATTTCGCTGTCCGAGCGGCGCCCTCGTGTTCGACGCGGAAACGAGAATCCTGAACGACGCGCCCCCGAGCCCCGCGCTCGTGACTCCCGCCATTCGACTCGCGGCGCACGGCGGCGGCAGCGAGCTCCGTCTCGTCTTCGCGCGGCGTCTTCAAGGCGAATATTGGGCACGAACCACGGGCGCCGGGGCGACGCTGTCCGTCGCGGGTATGCCTCCCGTGAACCTCGACGACAGGCAAACGACGCTCGCTTACCCCGCGAACGGCGGCGAGCGCGAAGTGACCCTCGATGCGAGCCTCGGCGGCGACGAAGCGATGGATGTCAGTGTGGTCCGAGCGAGCCGGCTCGAACCCTTACGGGATTACCCGACGGCCCCCGAGCAGAATCCGCTACCCGGCGGATGACGGTTCCTCCACAAGCGACGCACACGCTGGGGGCAAAGACAAAAGCGTCTTGGGCAAGATCGCCTCGGCGAGGCGTTACGGAACGCCGTTCATTCGGCGGCCGCGTGCCGGTGACCGATCAAAAGCCGAGCTGCCGCGCGTCCGCTCTTCACCGCCGCGGCGACCGTCCCGACCTCGGCCGCATCGAAGAAATCACCGACGACGAGCAGTGGAGGTCTGCCGGCG
This sequence comes from Polyangiaceae bacterium, assembly GCA_035499895.1. Lineage (GTDB taxonomy): Bacteria > Myxococcota_A > Polyangia > Polyangiales > Polyangiaceae > PMG-095. The sequence goes on from DATJXW010000146.1 coordinate 2,604, forward strand.
ACGATCGGCAGGTCGACGTCGGAGTCGTTGGCAGCGAGCTCGTACGGGTAGGCGCCCCGCGAGAGCTGATCGACGCCGAAGTCGTGGACGTAAACGTCGCGGACGAGCGCGCGCACTTCCGGCAACGTTTTTCCGAGGAGCCGCGCCAGGGTACCGAGCGCGGCGACGCCCGCGCGACGATCCCCCGCGACTCTCGCGCAGCGCGGACCGCCGCACCAAGCGACGAGCCGTGCTTCACCCGCGACCGAGCTCGACCACCACGTCGGAAAATCCTCGCCGAGCGCGTGCACGAACGCCCCGGGCGGCAGCACGGCTTGAAACGGCGCCGGCTCGACGAGTCGCAGCGTCACCCTGAGCGCGAGACCGCTCTCGAAGCGGCGAGCGGCAAGCAGCACTTCGGGCGGCGCCGGCTCGAGCTCGATCCCACCGAGCTCGGGAGGAGCCTGGAACATGGCGAGCGGGACGGCGACGACGCACGCCGCGGCACGGAACTCGCGAGTGCGCTCGCGCACGACGACGCCGGTCGCCGTGACGGCCACGCTTTCCACGCGGCAGCCGAGCGCGAGCCCGGCACCGGTATTGACGAGCTCGGCCGCGAGAAAATCGACGATGGCACCGTAGCCCTGGCGGGCGCGCGCTTGCGTGCTGGTCGCCGACGCTTGCCGCACGATCGAGCGAGCGCTCACGCGATCGGCCGGCGCCGCATGAAATCCCTCGACGAAATGCCTGAACCAGCGCGCGTGCTCGGGGTCGAGGCCGCGCAGGTGAGCGAGCTCCATGGCCGAGCCGCTGTCGCTCGGGCGCGCGCGCTCGAGCTCGCCGAGCACGTCATCGAGCGCTTTGGCCGGACGCACTTCGCCGCAGTTGAGCTCGAAGTGTCGCCCCTCCACCGGTTCGAGCTCGACGCCCGCCTCCTTGGCGAGCGTCAAGAGCTCGCCGGGCCTGCCGTGGATGAACTCCGCGCCGAGCTCGACGGGCGACGCGTTCGGCTCGGGACGTGTCGTCAAAATGCGACCGCCAGGGCGACCTCGCCCTTCGAGGACCGCAACCCGGGCTCCCTCGCGCGCGAGCTCCCGCGCCGCCGCGAGGCCGCCGATACCGGCCCCCACCACGATCACGTCCCAGCGAGCTTGGTCGCCCGATCGTTCGATGCCGCTCGCTAGGTCGCCCACGGGCCGTCGAGCGAGCAATCCACGTACCAAGCTAGGGCCGAACCAGGCGCTATTCCGGGCATCGCCCTGTGGCGTTTTGCGATCGACCGCGGCTCACGCGCTGCGGAGCGCCTTCGTGCGACGGCGTCGCGTCAGCCACATGGCGAACACGACCGGCGCGCCGAAAAACGCCACGATCGGCGCTACGAACCCGAGCAGGCGAATGGAGCCCGTGACGAGACTCGCGCTCTCGTTCACCGCATCCGAAGCGGCATGCTTCACCGCCGAGCCGAAATCGCCGAAGCCGGCGCTCGTGAAGGGCGGTGCGGGCACGAGCACGAGCGTGATGGTGGCGAGCGAGGTTTCGCGGTCCAGAAAACGGCGCCGTCCCTCCATGCGGTCGATCTCCGTGCGCACCGCCATGAGCTCGCGCTGAACGTTGAGCGCTTCATCCACTTTGGTCGCTTGCTTCAGGATTTGAAGAAATTGTGCTTCGAGCTCGCGTTGATTCTTGAGGCGCGCATCCAGATCGATGAACTCCTCGCTCACGTCGTCCGTCGTCACCGTTTCGGAGCCGTCGCCGCTGCCTAGGCGGCGCAAGGCCTCGAGCGTCGCCGTGAAGCGGTCGGCGGGCACGCGAATCGTCAGCGTGAGCCGAGCGAGCTCGCTCTTGCCCGCCTCGGTCGTCTGGTCGCGCTCCGTGCTCGCGACGAAGCCGCCTTCGCGCTCGGCCGCGCGTCCCGCCGCCGCGGCAGCGTCACCGGGGCGGCTCACGACGAGCTCGAGGGACGCTTTTTTCACGACGCGTCGCAGCGCCGAGTTCGTCGCGTCGGCCGCTCCACCCGCAGGCGCGGCGCCTTGGGCGAGTGCGGGCACCGGCGGCGGCGGTGCTGCCCCCGCGCTCGACATCGGCTCCGCGCCACGCGAACAAGCGAGTGCGCACGCGGACCACAGCAAAACGACTGAGAGTTCGTAGGACCGTCCGAGCTTCATGCGGCCACCTCCGGCGCGTTCCATGCGAGAACGCCCGGCGCGAGCGGCCCTTACACCTCAAGGACGCGCGCGCCCGCGTCCGGCCGGCCCCACCGCGCTCTCCGCCACGGCGAGAAAACGAGCGCGGGCCTCGGCATGATCGACGATCGGCCGAGGGTACGTCGTGCCGAGGGTGACGCCCGCTCGACCGAGCACGTTCGGCGGAGCCTCGCTCGGGCAATGAATGTACGCAGCGGGAAGCTGCGCGAGCTCCGGGACCCAACGCCGGACGTAGTCCCCGTCCGGATCGAACTTTTTCCCCTGCGTCGTCGGATTGAAGACGCGAAAATACGGTTGCGCGTCCTGGCCGCAGCCGGCCGACCACTGCCAGCCCGCGTTGTTGTTGGCAAAGTCACCGTCGGTCAAAAGCTCGAGGTAGTGCGCTTCACCGCGCCGGTAATCGACGAGGAGATGTTTGGTGAGGAAGCTCGCCGCGATCATCCGGGCGCGATTCGGCACGAAGCCGACGCTCGCGAGTTGGCGCGCCGCGGCGTCGACGACGGGATAACCCGTCGTGCCGCTCGCCCAGGCGCGGAAACCCGCTTCGTCGTCGCGCCACGGGAACGCGGCCCATGCAGGCCTGTACGGCTCGCGCAAGACGTGCGGAAAGTCCCACAGCGTCGAGTGCGTGAACTCGCGCCACACGAGCTCGTTCGCGAACGAAGTCCACGCCTTCGGGGAGCGTGCGAGCGCCCGCCGCACGGCGTGCCACACGCGGCGCGGCGACAGCGTTCCGAACTTGAGGTCGACGGAGAGCCGGCTCGTTGCGTCGAGATCGAGCCGATCGCGGAGCTCGTCGTAGCGCGCGGCGGGGCCCGCGATGAACGCGCCGAGACGAGCCTTCGCCGCCGTCTCGCCGGCGGGCAAAATCCGAGGATTGCGCGCGATGCCGAGCTCCTCGCAGGTCGGGATCGGCACCGTTTCGACGTCGACGTCGCGGGGCGGCGCGGGAAGGCGCGCCGGCGCATCGAGCGGCTCGCCCTCCACCCCGCGCACGGCAAAGGCGCGCGCAAAGGCGGTGAACACCGAATACGGCTTGCCCTCCTGATTGCGCAGCGCGCCGGGTGGGCACAGCGTTTCGCCCTCGAGCAGCTCGAACGGGACGCGCAAGGCTTCGGCGACGAGCCGATCCCGACGCCGTCCGACCGGTTCGCACCAGCGCTCGCCGACGACGTGATCGATCCGGAGCCGCCGAACGAGCTCGGGCACGACCTCGACGCTCTTGCCGGCTACGACGAGGAGGCGAGAACCCTTCTGCTCGATGTCCATCGCGAGCGCGGCGAGCGACTCGAGCAAGAACTGCATGCGGTGAGGGAGACGCCGCGCGCGCTCGGGCGCGAAGAAATACGGATCGAGCACGAAGAGCGGGACCACGTCGCCGCGCGCGAGCGCGAAAGCGAGCGGCGCGTGATCGTCGAGCCGCAGGTCTTTGCCGCGAAACCACACGAGCGTGCGCGGGCGCGAGCTCACCGCTGCCCCACCTGCGCGGGGATGCGTTCGCGTTCGCGCCACGCGCGGAGCAACGACGACCGCGCCCGCGGATAGCCCGCGTCGAGCGGCGTGAAGCTCCGGATCCGGTCGGCGCGAAACGAGCGAAAGTCGTCGCGCGTCTCGCACCAGGCGACGAGCACGCGGGAGCGCTCGAAAAAGCCGAGCGCGAGCGGCCAGACGACGCGCTTCGTCAGCGCACCACGCTGATCCGCGTAGTCGATCAACGCCTTGCGTTCGAGCCTGAGCGCGCGGCGCACGCCGGCGAGATCGATCGTCTCGGCGGGGCGCTCCCGCGCGGGCCCGGCGAGTAAGCCCGTGTCGTCCAGCAGAAGCTGTAGATCCTTGGGCAATACGGCGCGAAGCTTCGCGCTCACTTCTCCCGCCGCGCGTTCGAGCCCCGAGTCGCCGTGCTCGGCCGTGAGCCTGAGCCCGAGACTCAGCGCCTCGAGCTCTTCGTCCGTGAACATGAGCGGCGGCAGCAAGAAGCCGGGCATGAGCACGTAGCCGAGCCCGGCTTCCCCCTGAATGCCGGCTCCCTGCGCACGCAGCGTCTCCACGTCGCGATAGACGGACCGGACCGACACCTCGAGCTCGCGTGCGAGCGCGGCGGCGCTCACCGGCGCGCGGTACCGGCGCAGGAGCTGCACGAGCCTCAGCAAGCGATCCGCGCGGGACATAGCGCGAGGTCCATGCTGCCACGATTTGGCAGCACCGCGGCACTCGTCACGTCGCCTGCTCGTTGAAGCCGATGGTGTTGCCCTCCGTGTCGCGGAGAATCGCGATGAACCCCTCCGGACCGATGGCCGTCTTGGGCAAGAGGACGCTCATGCGGGCGCGCTCGGCGCGCGCAAGGATCGCGTCGAGCTCGCCGTCGGCGTTCAGGTAGACGAGCGCGCCTCCGCCCGGCGTGCGCTTCGGATCCTGCACCAAGGCCGCGCTCACGCCGGGCTCCTCGTGCGGAAAGAGCGCGTAGGGCAGCCCGCCGAACGTCTCGCGCCGGAGCTTCTTGCCGATGAGGATTTCGTAGCCGAGCGCGGCGCGCTCGAGGTCGGTGACGGGCAGCTCGCAATGATTGACGGCGTTTTTCATGAGGGTCTCCTGGGTTTCGCGCCGCCCGGTTTCGGCGGCGTCGTGTCGCGAACGGGAACGTCGCACCCGGTACTGCCAGTTTTTGTCAGCATAGACCCTTCCCCAAGAGTCGCGTGCCGGCGGCTATGCTGCGCGCCCCGTGGCCAACACCGCCCCGAACCCCGTGTGGGCCGAGCTCGTCCAGCTCGTTCCGATCGTCACGCTGGCGCTGCCGTTCATCGTCGCCGGCAAGATCGACTTCGCGCGCGCGGGCACGGCGCTCGTCGTCGCCGCCGCGCTCACCGTCCCCGCGTCCGCCCTCGTGCTCGCCAAGCACTGGGTGCTCAACCCGATCCTGCTCGGCACGGCGCTCTGGTTGTGGGTGAGCGCGGTTGCGTTCCAGGCGCCACTGCCCGGGCTCGTCGCGCTCTTGAGCGACGCGCAGGGCGCGGGCTTGTTCGCCGGCGTGCTCGGCGTGGGGGCGGTAACCACGCTGGCCTCGCCCCAAGGCTTCGTCGGTTGCCGGCACCCGGATCGCGCGTGGCTCTTGCGCGCGTCGCTCGTGCTCCTCGGCCTGAGCGCGGCGGCGCTCGCGTGGTCCTGCGTTTTTCGTCACAACATTCGCGCCGGCGGCGGACTGCCGTTCATCGTGCTGAACGTCGCGCGGCGAATGCTCGTGTTGCGCGCCCCGAAGCCCGTCTGACCGAGTCGCGCTACGGAATGCCCTGGGCCGCGAGCGCCTGGAGCCACGTGTCCGCGACCAAACCGCTGCCTTTCGCGTTCGGATGCACGCCGTCGCTCGTGAGGTCGCTGTTCGGCATGTACATCGTCTCGTCGCCGACCGACGCGTAGACGTTCACGACGTAGACGGGCGACGCCGCGGTCGAGGCGCTCGCGGCCCAGGCGGGAATCGCCGCGTTCAGCGCTTTCACGCCGTTGATCGGACAGCTCGTGGTCGCGTCGGTGCAGCCGTCGGGATGCATCGGCAGGATCTGCGCGATGAAGACGCCGATGTTCGGGTTCGCGCCGCGCAGCGACGCGAGCAGGTGCGTGTACGCGGTCGTGATCGTGCTCGTCGCGATGCCGTTCCACACGTCGTTCGTGCCGAAATGCAGCAGCACCACGTCGGGCGGCGGCTTCGCCGCCAACCACGACGCGAGCTCGGACGGCATGCCCTTGCTCGAGCAGTTGCTCGTGTAGTCGCCCGTGAGGCAGCTCAAGATGTAGCCGCCGTGGCCCTCGGTCATCACGTTCGGCGCGTTCATGATCGTGCCGTCGGTGCAACTCTGGTCGTTCAAATTCGTCCCGACGAAGCTGAAGTTCGTGTGCCCGGCGTCCTTGAGTTTCTGCGCGAGCAACTGCGGATAACAGGTCGTCCCCGTGATCGAGTCGCCGAGCGGCATGATGCGCCAGCTACCCTGATGCGTGCCGGCGCCCGCTTGGCCGCCGGCGCCGGCCGCGCCCGACCCGCCCGCGCCGCCGCCGTGCACCGCAGCTCCGCCCGCGCCGCCGCCGGACTGCGTGCGACCCGCGCCCCCTTGCGCGCGCCCGCTCGTCCCCGCGACGGACGCGCCCCCTTGCGCGACACTCACGTTCCCGGCGTCGTTCGCGCCGGCCGCGCTCGTCGCGCCACCGACGCTCGCGCCACGACGGCCGCCCGCCGTGCTCGTTCCCGCACTCGCGCCGCCCGACGACGACGTAGCCGCAGAGCCTCCCGTGCCGCCGGCGCTCGCGCTCACGCCTGCCGCGCCGCCGGTCGACGAGCCGCCAGCACCGCTCGAGCCGCTGGTCGTGTCGCCCGAGCCTCCGCGACCGCAGGCCATCACGATGCAAGCAGCACCGGCGAGGGAGCGAAGGTCACGAAACGAGGGCATCGCCTTCACGACAAACGGCTCGAGCGCGGCGTCCCGCAGTCGCGTCCACGCGCGCGCCGGCGACGCACGAGCACGCCGATGCCGGCGAGCAGCCAGAGCGCGTTCGCGCGACCCCGTGATTCGCTCAGGCGGCAACCGCAGCCGCCCGCGTCGTTGGCGTTGCCGCCGCTCGCCGCCGTCGTGCCTGCGCTCCCTCCGGTGCCGAGCGCGGAGCCGCCGCCCGTACCGACGGGTCCGCCCGCACTGCCGGCCGACGCGCCGCTCGTGGTCCCACCCGAGCCGCCGCTCGTCGTCCCGGTCGCCCCGGTGTTCGACGCGCCCGCCGCGCTCGACGACGTGCCGCCCGTCGTCGCCGCACCGCCGTTCGCCGCCGCAGCGCCCGTGCCCCCGCTGCTCGTCGTGCCGCCCAGGCTCGCGCCGCCCGACGCGGGCATCGCGCCGCTGCCGCCCGTCATCGTCATCGCTCGTCCCGCGCTCCCGCCGGTCGCGGCGCCCGCGCGACCGCCGCTCGCAGTCGTGCCGCCGTTCGCTGCACCGGCGCTCGAAGTCCCGCCCGAGCCGCCGGTGCCGTCCGCGGCGAGCCCCGTCTCGAAGCAGCCGAGATCCGGCGCGGCACCCGCGTAAGAGAGGCCCACGTCGGTTCCTTTGTCGATCAGATGGCTGCCCGCGACGAGATGGAAATTCGGCACGTCGGGCAAGCTGCCGTCGGCTTGCCTCGGCGCGTCGAGGCCCGTGGTCGAGGTGTTTTGAAAGTCGGCGTCGCTCGCCGTCACACCGAGGCTCGCGTCCCACGAATTGAATTGGTCGTCGACGCCGCTGCCGCTGCCGTTCGAAACCGCCGTGCCGCTCACGGCGAGGTTGTTGCGTAGGATGCCGACGTTCACGGCATTGCCCGTCCCGTCGTCGCCGAGCAGGTTGAAGTTCGGGTTATTGTGATACCCGGTGTTGTTGTACCAGTAGTCCGGTGCAGGCTCGTGGTTCGCGTAAAAGCCCGACGCCTTGTTACCCACCGACAAGTTCTGCCGGATGACGTGACGGGGCGGCGTGGCAGGCACGTTGGTCGGCGGCTCACCGTAACCGCCGCCCTTGAAGCCGTTGCCGTTGCCGTCCGGCACTTGCGTGAGCGTGCCGCTCACGAGCCGGTAGCCTTCGTTCCACGCCCAGCACTGCTCGATGGTGACGACCGCCGCCGCCTGAATCAAATCCCAGCCGTCGTCGCTGTTCCGCCACGCGCGACAACCGCGAAAGACGTTGCCGGTGTCGGTCGTGTGCGTCACGTGGCAGCCGAAACCGTCGGCGCTCTGACCGGCGCCGTTCGACGTGAGCGGGTCGTAGTTGTCGTGCGAGTCGCAATTCAGCACGAGATTGTTGCCGCCGTTCTGGATGAAGAGCCCCGGGCCCATGTTGTCGTGAAGGTTCAGGAGCTCGAACGTGTCGTTGCTGCCCGAAACCCAGACGCCCCACGACTCGTGGTTCATCATGTTTTTTTGAGGCGCGCCGGTGATCTCGAGGCCCTTCAAATAAATGTAGTTACCGGTCACATCGACGCCCTTGGCGCGACAGCCGTTCGGATCGCCCGAGAACATGTTGGAGAAGTCGAACACGGGAACTTCACCCGGATAGGCGAAGTAGTTGATGGTGTTGCCCGCGCTGCCGCTCACGTTGAGCGTGATGCCGTCGATGGTGGCGGTCTCGCTCGAGCAACTCGTCGTGCCCTTCGAGTACGCGTAGGTCCCCGCGCGGAAGTAGACGGTGTCGCCCGGCTTGACCGCGGTTTGGGCGTGGTTCCAGGTCGCCCACGGCGTCGCGAGCGAGCCGTCCGCCGAATCACTGCCCGTCGGCGCGACGTAGTACTCCGCCGCGGCGTGGGCGAGCCGCGGCACCAGGGTCAACGCCAAGATCAAAGCGAGCGAGCGCGGGCGCATTCTCACGAATGCTAGTTGCTCGGCCTCGGCTTGGCCGCCCATCAAACGCCATGTCGCGTGATTTCACCCCCTTGCCGGCGAAGCGGAGGGGCCCGACAAACGCCCTCGGAGCTTCTCCATGCCGACGACGATGCACTATTCCGCCGGGCCGGTGTTCGTCACCGTCCACGGCACGGAGGCACCGTCGGACGAGGAATGGCTGCGCTACCTCGAGACGGGCAAAGCTCACTTCGCCGGCGTGCGGGCGAGCCTCATCATCACCGAGGGGGGCGGTCCGAACGGCCAGCAGCGCGCCCTTCTCACGGAGCGCTACCCGGAATTCGGGCCGTTGCCGGTGGCCGTCGTTTCGGATTCGCCGCTGACCCGGGGCATCGTCACGGCCCTGCGCTGGCTCGGCAAGAACATCCGAGCCTTCAGACCGACCGATCTGGCCGGAGCCTTCGAGTACCTCGACGTGCCCATTCCCGAGCGTGAAGCGTTGCTGCACCGCGTGGCGCACGTCCGCTCCGAGCTCCGGAGCATCAACGCGGAGGAGCGAGCGCGCGCCGTCGCGAGCGCCAAGCAGCGAAACGGGTAGGCGCGACCAATCATTTGGATTTATTGATGAAAGCTCGGGGTCGGGAGCCGCCTGAGCTACGGAGGTCGGTTCCGGGGTCATGACGATCAGCGGATGGCCCTTCTCCAACTGCCGCAGCAAAGCGGGCACCATGGCACGTGGTGACCGAACCTCGGCCGACCACGCGTTCCGGCGCAGGCCCGACCGACGCGGCGCTCGTTCTGGCGGCGCGGGCGGGCGAGCTCTGGGCACAAGAGGCGCTCTTTCAGCGCTATGCCCGCATGGTCCTCGCGCTCTCGCAGCGGATCCTCGCGGGCCGCGACGATGCGGACGATCTCGCCCAGGACGCGTTCGTGTACGCCTTCACCCGGCTCGACACGCTGCAGAACCCGCAGGCATTCCACGCCTGGCTGCGCTCGATCGTGGTGCGGACGGCGAGCAAGCGCTTGCGCCGGCAGCGTCTCCTCACCCGGCTCGGTTTGCGGCGGAACGAGCCCATCGAGCCCGATACGGTGATCGCGGTCGAAGCGCCGCCGGACATCGCGGTGGAGCTCCGCAGCGTCTACGGGCTCATCGAGCGCTTGCCGGCGGAGGAGCGGGTGGCGCTGGTGCTGCGCCGGGTGGAGGGTATGGAGCTCTTGGAGATCGCCGCGGAGATGAAGCTGAGTCTCGCGACGGTGAAGCGCCGGCTCGCCGCCGCCGAGGACAGGCTCGAACGCGCGAAGGCGAGAAGGGGCGCGCACTGACGTGACCGCCTCGCCTCCTTCCAAGTACGTCAAAGTCGACGTGTCGCCCGCCCGGGTCGCTCGGGTGTGGGAAGGCGTGTCGAGTCGACTCGACGTGGCGCCGAGCGGCCGGCGGCGCTGGCTCTACCGCAGCATGGCCGTGGCCGCGCTCGCGGGCATCGCGGGGGTCGTCACGGTGCGCGTCATCGGTGACCGCCACGCGCACTCGGCGTGGTCGCCCGCGGCGCTCGAAACGGCGAGCGACGCCATGGCCGTCGCGCTCGACGACGGTTCGCGCCTCGAGCTCGCCGCGCAAACGAAGGTGCGCGTCACCGGCAACGAGCCGCTCTCGATGGCGCTCGAGCTCGATCGCGGCCGCGTCGACTGCGACATCACGCCGCGGCCGGGGCGCCACTTTTCGGTGTCGGCGGCCGGCGTCGAAGTGCGCGTGAAGGGCACGCGCTTCGGCGTCGAGCTCGCGCCCTCGCGCGACCGCGTGAACGTCGACGTGACGCGCGGCCTGGTCGAAGTCAGCTGGGCGAACGGCACCGAACACCGCGACCTCGCGGCAGGAGAGCGCTGGTCCATCGACTTGAGGCGCCCCGCGGCCGCGAACGACGAGCACGACGCCGCGGCGAGCGCCGACTCCGCCGAACCTTCCGCGTCCGCCGAACCCTCCGACTCCGCCGAACCGAGGGCGAGCGGCGCGTCCGAAGCCGAAACGGCGCCGTCGGCGGCCGCGCACGCGAGCGCGACGCACGCCGCACCCGCAACGCCCGGAGCGCGCGAGCTGCTCGATCTCGGCAACGCCGCGCGACGAGCCGGCGACGCGGTCGCGGCCGCCCATGCTTACGAACAGCTCCTGAGCGCGCACCCGAGCGATCCGCGCGCGGGGCTCGCGGCGTTCGAGCTCGGCCGGCTGCGCATGGATCGGCTGGGCGACGCCCAGGGCGCGATTTCGGCGCTGCAGAAGGCCGTGATGCTCGCTCCCGGCGCCGGGTTCCGCGAGGACGCGATGGCTCGGCTCGTCGAAGCCTACGCGGCGGCGGGCGCGACCGACCGCTGCCGTTCCGCGCAAAGTGCGTACTTGAAGAGCTATCCGAACGGCGTGCACTCGACCGCCGTGGCCCGCCAGTGCGGCGGCAACTGAAGCGCCCCCGGCGTCCGCTCTCCGAGCTTGCCCGCGGGCGGGGACGGCGCACACCATGGGCCGCTTGGCGCATTTTCCGGCGCTTTCACGGGCCGTGGTCGTCGCTTTCGTCGCCGTGACGTGGGCGTTGCCGGCCCGCGCGCAAACGTGCGGCGCGAGCGGTCGCCCGTGGGTGAGCCTCGCGTTCGCGGGCGGCGACTTTTCGAACGACTTCGAGAGCAAGGTGCTGGCCGATTTGCGGGCGGGCCTCACCGAGCGCGGCATCGATGCGTGCGCGGGCGCGGCCGCAACCGGCGCCGAGCCGCCGCTCGCCAGCGTCGCGATCGCGTCGATCGACGAGAAGAGCGTCGCGGTCAGCGTCGAGGTGCGCGACGCCGTCACCGCGAAGCGCGTGAGCCGCGACATCGATCTCGCGCGGGTCCCGCCGGACGGGCGCGCGTTCGCCATCGCCATCGCCGTGGACGAGCTCGTGTGGGCGAGCTGGGCGGAGATTGCGCTCACGCAAAAGCAGCCGCAAACCGCGGCGGCAGTGCCGAAGAAGAAGCCGCCGCCCGAGGTGACGGCCGGGGTCGAGAGCGAGCTGCCCCGCTCGGGCGGGCGCGCGTCCGAGCTCGTGTTGCGCTTCGCGGCCGAGCACTACCTCGGTGGCGAAAGCGATCTCGGCGGCGACCTCGGCGCGCTCTTGCCCCTCGGCGAGCGGATGACCCTCGATCTCGGCGCCGGCCTGCGCCAGGGATTCCCGGTGTCCGCGCCGGACGGCCGCGTGCTCGCGAGCGCCATCGGAATCGGAGCGGCGCTCCGCTTCGCGCTCGTGCACGGGAGCGCGGCCGACTTCGGCCCCTGTGCCGGCGCGCGCGTCACCGTCACGCGCCTGCGCGGCACGGCGGGCGCGGGCGCGAGCGCGTCCGAGTTCGCGGGACTCACGGCGTACGCGCGTCTCGGCCTCTTCACCTCGCTCCGCCTCGGCGGCGCGTTCCACCTCGACGCGTCGCTCGGCGCGGGCGCGCCGCTCCGCGCCCTCGAAGCGACCGACGGCGGCCACGACGTGACGGGCGTTTCCGGCGTGGAGCTCTTCGGCGACCTCGGCATCGCGGTGGAGCTCTGATGCACGCCGCGATCCGCGCTCTCGCCGTCTCGCTCGTCGCCGTCGCGTGCGTCGACCGCGGCGAAGTGCTCACGCCCCTCGGACCGGATGCGGGCGCCGCCGCGACGGGCGGGACGGCGGGCGGCGGCGGCGAACCCGGCGAGCCGAACAACGCCGTGATCGCGAGCGTCGCGCTCGGCATGTCGCACAGCGTCGCGGTGTCGTCCGGCAGGCTTTACGCCTGGGGCCTCAACGACGCGGGCGAGCTCGGCCTCGGCGACACGACGAACCGCGAGGTCCCGACCGAGCTCACGAGCAGCGTTTCGTTCGTCAGCGTGACGGCCGGCGGCGACTACACGTGCGCCCTCGACGACGGCGGCGCCGTTTACTGCTTCGGCGCGAACGACCGCGGACAGCTCGGACAAGGCGACCGCGAAGAGCGTCACGTGCCGACGCGCGTCGCGCTGCCCGTCGCGGCGCGCGCCGTCTCGAACAACTTCGAGCACGTCTGCGCCGTGCTCGCGGACGCGACACTCTACTGCTGGGGCCAAAACTTCGAAGGCGAGCTCGGCCAGGACGACAGCCCGCCCGGCGCGAACCAGGACGACACCGCCGACGACATCCTCACGCCCATCCAAGTGCCGGGCAACGACTGGAGCTACGTTTCGGCGGGCGACGGCGCGACGTGCGGCATCCGCCTCGACGGCACCCTCTGGTGTTGGGGCCGCAACACCGGCGGCCAGCTCGGCGGCGCGAGCACGCAAATCCAAGTCCGCCGTCCACTGCAGGTCGGCGCCGACACGGATTGGCTGCGCGTCGAGAGCGGCCAGCAATTCTCCTTCGCGCTCAAGCAGGATCATTCGCTCTGGTGCTGGGGCACGAACGTCGCGCGCGACGCGAACGGCGACGGCTTTCCGCTCGGCATCGACGTGGACGAGCTCGACGCGCCCACGCGCCTCGGCGCGGCGAACGATTGGGTTTCGGTCGCGGTGCGCGTCTTTCACACCTGCGCGGTCAATCGCGAAAGCGAGCTTTGGTGTTGGGGCCGCAACATCGAAGGCCAACTCGGCACCGGCGACCTGAACGTGCGCGAGACGCCGACGCGCGTCGCGACCGGCACTGCCGAGGTGGCCGTGACGTGGTTCACGACGTGCGAGCGCAGCAACGCGGGCCACGTGCTTTGCACGGGCGCCAACGAATCCGGCGAAATCGGTGACGGGACGACGGATCGGCCTCTGCTCTTCACGGACGTGACCCCGCCCGCTCCCTGAGCCGTCGCGGCGCCGCCGCGGTACGTCCCCATGTGACCTACCTCACGGAGCATTGTTTACCCTGGCTCGTGGTCGTCCTGGTCGTCTCGTGCACGGAACTGCCCGACACCCAGCTCAAAAACCGCGGCGGCCGCGGCGGGGGTAACGGCAGTTCCGGAACGGGCGGCTCGACCGCGAACGGCGGCGTCGGTCACGGCGGCTCGGCGGCAGCGAGCGTCTCGAGCGCCGGCAGCGGCGGCTCCGTGACGGCGGGCTCGTCGAACGCGAGTGCCGGCGGCGGCGGCAAAGGCGGAACCGGCAGCGGCGGCACGAAGGGCGGCACGCCCGGCAAGGGCGGAGCCGGACACGGCGCGGGCGGCAGCGCGACGAGCGAAGCCGGCGCCGCGGACGGCGGCGCGCCCGAAGCCGGCAACGCGGGCGCGAACAACGGCGCGGGCTTCTCGACGAATCGCGCCGACTTCTTCGGCGACAGCCAGTGCAAAAACTCGAACTTCGCGCTCTGCGAAGACTTCGAGAGCGGCGCGCTCGACACCGCGACGTGGAAGCCGCGCGGCGCCGCGCCGAGCATCGAAACGGTGCGCGCCGCGCGCGGCAAATACTCCGCGCACTTTCACACCGACGACGACGGACTCTCGTACATCACGCAAACGAAGACGTTTCCCGCGCCGAACGATCGCTATTACGCGCGCCTTTTCGTCTGGTTCCAGGCGCTCCCGACGGCGCCGGACTGGGCGCACTGGACGATCTCGGGCGCGCAAGCCGGCACCGACACGAGCGCTCCCGAAATTCGCATCGGCGGGCAGTGGGACACGAACGACAGCATCGAGCTCTTCGGCGTCGGCACCGATCACGGCACGACGGGCGACTGGACGAACCTCGACTCGGATCCGAACGGCATGCCCAAAGCCGTGCCCGCGCAGAGCTGGGTTTGCGTGGAATGGATGTTCGACGGCAGCGCGAACCAGACGCAATTCTGGTGGGACGGCGTCGAGCACCCCTCGCTCG
>DATJXW010000147.1:0-49367 GCA_035499895.1 Polyangiaceae bacterium
AAAAGGGGCCGGAGCGCGTACGCGAGACCTTGCACGCCGAGCCACGCGAGCTTGGCGACGGGACCGCGCACGAGCCGGGCCTCGAGCTCGGTCGGAAGATCGGTGTCGAGCCGCTCGTCGCCCTGATGGACGTGGTGGAGCAAGTGGTAATAGCGAAACGTCTCCGCCACGGGCACGCCGACCGGCAAGTTGACGAACACGGCGAAGAGCCGATTCTTCCACGGCGCCTTGAAGGCGAGGTTGTGACTGAGCTCGTGAATCGCGAGGAGGAGCGTTTGATTGACGACGCCGCCGAACGCGTACGCGACGAGAATCACCCACCCCCAACTCGCGTCACGGAGCGCGTAGGCCGCGCCGAGCTGCACCAGCACGAGCGCGGTGCAGATGAATTTGGTGCGCGGGCACGGCCCGTAGAGCTCCTTGATGCGCGGATGGCGTTCGAGCATCGCCCGCCGCCGCTCGGCGTGAGGTTCGGGCGCGTCGGACCAGGCGAACGCCCGCTCGGCGCCCGGTCCGTTCGGCGGAGCCTCGGCGGCCACGCGGGGATGCTGCAGCGTCTCGACGGAGTTGTCGAGCCGGCGCGGCCGGCATTTTTCACAAATTTCTGGCGCTCGAGCGCGCTTCGAGGGAATGGGACCACATGTCTGGACGGAGTGGGCTGGTGCTCGTGTGTTGCCTTTTGGGGACTTGGGTCGGTTGCGCCGGTAAGAGCGAGAGTGAGCTCGAGCCGTCGCCGATTCTGATCCCTTCGGCGGGCGGCGCCGCGGGCAGCGCGCACGGGGGCACCGGCGGTAAAGGGGGAACGGGGACCGGCGGCTCGAGCGGCAAAGGCGGCTCGAGCACGGGCGCGACCGGAGGCGTGTCGAGCGGAGGCGGCGTGGCCGTGGGCGGCGGCCCGGCGGGAGGCAAAGGCGGCACGGGTGGCGACGTCGCCGTCGGAGGCGACGGTCAGGGCACCGTCGGCGGCGCGAGCGGCAAAGGCGGCACGGGCGGCGGGGGAACCGGCGGACGCGGGCGGGGCGGAGCCGGAGCCGGGGGCACGATCGGGAACGGAGGCGTGGCGGGCTCCGTCTTCGGCATGGGCGGGATTGGCGCGCAGGCGGGTCGCGGCGGTAGCGCGGGCGCGGGCGGCAGCACCGTGGTGCCGGCGACGTGGGTTTGCGTGTCCTGGGCGTACGGGGACGGCGTCTGCGACTGCGGCTGCGGCGCGACGGACAGCGATTGTCCGACCGACGCCGTCGAGGCGTGCGTTCGCTGCAACGCGATCGGCAGCTGTGACGGCGGCGCGTGTCCCGGCAGCATCGACAAGACGGACGTGACGAAGTGCGTGCCGCTGCCCGCCGGCTGGACTTGCACCGCGCAGGCGTACGCCGACGGCAAGAGCTGCGACTGCGGCTGCGGCGCTCCGGATCCGGACTGCACCGATTCCGCGATCGGCCATTGCAACACCTGCAACAGCGTCGGCTCGTGCGCGCAAAGCTCGTGTCCGAGCTCGATCGACCCGAACGACACCACGCAATGCGCCGTGCCCGCGCTCTGGACCTGCGACGACGCGTATTACGGCGACGGCATCTGCGAGTGCGGCTGCGGCGTCCCCGACGTCGACTGCACGACCTCGAACAGCTCGTCGTGCGTGTATTGCCCGGGCGACAGTTGTTCGCCGTACAGCTGCGCGACGGTCGACGCGACCGACAACGCGCATTGCGACCAAGCGCCGACGACGTGGACGTGCCCCACGCGCCTCTACGACGACGGCTCGCACTGCGACTGCGGCTGCGGCGCGTTCGACCCCGACTGCTCGGCGCTCGGCGCGGGCGCTTGCGACAAATGCAACGACTCGGGCTCGTGCTCGAAGGACGCCTGTCCGGGCACCATCACGACCGACAAGAACTGGGTGTGCACGCGGCCGACGCCGCCCGCGAACTGGTCGTGCTGGACCTATTCTTACGCGGACGGCTACACCTGCGATTGCGGCTGCGGCGCGCCCGATCCCGACTGCGCGACGAGCGACGTCTCGGCGTGCATGAGCTGCGGCAACTGCAACGGCAGCTGTCCGGCCAGCATCGATCCGACCGACACCACGCGTTGCGCGCCCCCGCCGTCGAACTGGATTTGCGACCCGGCCGAGTGGGGCGATTACACTTGCGACTGCGGCTGCGGCGCGGTCGATCCGGACTGCTACGACTCGACCTCGAGCAGCTGCGCGCGCTGGCCGACGGCGGGGTGCTCGGCCGGCATCAGCTCGCACATCTCGGCGACGAACAACGCGACGTGCAGCATCGTGGCGCCGCCCACGTGGAAGTGCAGCGTCGGCTACTACGCGGACGGCGTCTGCGACTGCGGCTGCGGCGCGCTCGATCCGGACTGCGCGAGCGCGAACTCGAGCGAGTGCGTTTACTGCAACTCGGCCGGCAGTTGCTCGACCGCCAAGTGCCCGGGCACCATCTCGCCGACCGACAACACGTCGTGCAGCCAGTGAGACGGCCCTCGCCTGCTCCCGCCCGAAGTCTGGTAGACACGCGGTGAATCGGCTTTTCACCCGCCGCGAGCTTCAATTTCCTTAAACTGCGCCGCGAGCCCCGCGCGCAACGCATGAGCAGCCCCGAACAAGCCAACGACACCGTGACGAGCGGAGGCGCGCTGCGCTCGATCGGGCGCACGCTCGTCCGGAATCCGCACGCGCTGCTCCTCGCGTGCGTCGTGGTCGCGAGCCTCGTGCTGCGCGTCTACGTGGCCAATCGCTGTTCGTTTTGGCTCGACGAGGTGTGGACTCGCCACGACTCGAGCGCGCCGTGGCCCGAGCTCCTGCGCGGGCCTTCGCGCGAGCATCCGCCGCTCCTCTACGTGCTCGTCCGGCTCACGATGGACGTCTTCGGCACGTCCGATCTCGCCGTGCGAGGCGTGTCGCTCTTCTTCGGCTGTGTGCTGCTCGTCGCCGTGTATCTTTTGTGTCTCGAGCTCACGTTCAGCGAGACGGAGGCGCTCGTCACGGTGGTCGCGGTCGCGGTCGCGCCCTTCTTCATCCGCCACGCGACGGAAGCGCGGCAGTACGCGCTCGTCTCCGCCTGCACCACGCTCGAGTTCGTGTTCGTGCTGCGGCTCCTGCGCAATCCAGGGAATTTCAGGGCTTTCGTCGGCATGGCGCTCTCCGCGGCGGCGGCCGCGGCGACGCACTATTTCGGCCTCGCCTACGCCTGCGCGCTGATCGGCGCGCTCGCGGTCGGCACGTTCCCGCACTGGCGGGCGCAGCTCGTCCCCTCGCGGCTCCGCTCGCGCTGGGCCGCGGTGTCACTCGCGCTCGCCCTGGCGCTCGCGGCCGTCGCCTTCCGCGCCGTGTGGCTCGCGCTCTTTTACCGAACGCACTCGGTCGGGCCGCACCCGCACGACCTCCCCGACAGCATCCTGCGCGCCTTTGCGTTCTTTCAAACGCGTCCGCGCGGCAACGTCGTCCAAGCGTGCGTCGCGGCGCTCGGGCTCGCCGTCCTCGGCTTCCGGCTGCGAGGCATCGCTCGCGTGCTCCCGTTCGCCGTCGCGTTTCCGCCGATCGGCGTCGCACTCCTGATTTCGTCGGGTCACGCCGTGGCCCCGCGCTACCTCGCGCCCTCCTGGGTGCTCTATCAAATCGGCTCGTGTGCCGCGCTCCTCGCCGTCTGGCGCCTGATCCGCGGCGGGAACAAACTCTGGGAGCGCGCGGCCCGCGCCGTCGTCGCGTCGCCCATCGTCCTCGTGCCGCTCGCGGCGCGCCTCGCCGAGTACCCGACGGGCTTCAACGCCGGCACCGATTATTACGCCGGCCTGCAGTCGTTCTTCGCGAACGGGCGCGGGCGCGGCACGGCGCTCGTCGTGTTTCCGCTGTTCCCGGGGAAGTTCATCGTGGGCGAAGGGTACCCGGTGAACGCGCCGCTGATCGCCCTCGACGAGTTCAAGGAAATCCCCGGCGTCACGCGCTACCTCGTCGCCGAGTTCGAGCGCTCGAGCCAAACGCCTCAGCTCGAAGCCCTGCTGCAAGAGCACTTCCACCTCTCGCCGCGGCGCTGGCGCGCGCTCCCGGTCGTTCGTCTGGCTCACACGCAATTTCAGCGTCCGGTGAAGGCTCGATTGCTGCGACTGACTCCGTGAGCGGCGCTCGAGCCGCACTCGCCCGCCGAGCCGTCACGGTGCAGTGAAGCTGCCGAATTCGCCCGATAAGAAAAACACGCCGCCGCCCGAGCAAAATCGGCGCCGGCGCGCCAGATACGCTACATTCGAGTTCGAAAGCGTGGCGCCGCGTCGCCACGCCCATCCTTCACTCGATGGAGAGCAGACCGTCATGGTGCGTCCCGCAAGAACCAACCCTGCTGGCTTGACCGCGGCGCTCGGAGCCTTCGCGCCGGCGCGAACCCGAGCCGTCTTGCTCGCCGCATTCGCCGCCGTGTCGACGGCCGCCGGCTGCGGGGGTGGCGGCGCCGCCGATGACGACTCGAGCGGCAATCACGGCGGCCACGCCGGGAACGCCGTCGCGGCGGGCGGCGCGAGCGCCGGCACGTCGAGCAGCGGCGCGACGGGCGGATCGACGGTGAATAGTGGCGGACATGGAACCGGTACCGGCGGGACGACGGGCGGGAGCGCGGCGGGCGGTACGGCCGGAGCTGCGACCGGCGGCAGCGCGCCGGGCGGCGGCGCCGGACAGACGACCGGAGGCAGCGGCTCGCAAAACGGCGGCGCGCCCGGCGGCGCGGGAGCGAGCACGAGCGCGGGCGGCGCCGGACGCACGGGTGCCGGCGGCGGCACGGCGGGTAGCGGCATGAGCGCGGGCGGCGCGAGCGGCGGCGGCACCGCGGGCAACGGCGCCGCGGGCACGGGTAGCGGGGCGACGGGCATCTGCAAATTCGCGAGCGGGCTCAACATCGCGTGGGTGAACTTCGCGAACGACGTGCCGAACCCCGACCTTGCCACCTTCAAAACCATCTTCACGAACACGTACGCCGCGGGCGGCCGCGTCGTGCGCTGGTGGTTCCACACGAACGGAACCACGACGCCCGGCTACGACTCGTCCGGGATGGCGCAAAAGCTCCAGCAATCGCACATCGACGGCGTGAAGGCGATCCTCTCGGCGGCCCACGACGCGGGCGTCGTCGTGAACATCAGCTTGTGGTCCTTCGACATGCTGCAGGACAACGCGGGCGCCGCGCACACGAACAATCAAGCCTTGCTCGAGAACGACGCGAATCGGCAGGCGTACATCGACAACTATCTCACTCCCCTCGTCAACGCGATCAAGGGCACACCGGGCCTTTATTCCTGGGAGATCTTCAACGAGCCGGAGGGCATGGGGCCGTCGGGTTGGGCCACGTATCGCACGACGGAAGCGGCGATTCAGAAGACCGTCAATTGGTTCGCGGCGGCGATCCACACGGCCGATCCGAGCGCGCTCGTGACGAACGGTTCGCAGACCTTCGACTACTGCTCGAACGTCTCGGGCAAGAATCAGTACTACTCGGACCAGGCGCTCATCCAAGCGGGCGGCAAGCAGAACGGCACTTTGGATTTTTACGAGGTGCACTACTACATGTCGAACGGCACCTCGAACTCGTGCTTCACGCACCCCGCGTCGTACTGGAACCTCGACAAGAAGCTCGTGATGGGCGAGTTCGCGGCTCAGGGCGTCGACAACATCGCGCTGAACGATCTCTACACGAACCTCTACACGAACGGTTACGACGGCGCCTGGGCGTGGTCTTACGACGCCGATTACGTTTGGCCCGCCATGCAGGCGCCGATGCAGGCGCTCTTCAAGGCCCACGCGGACGTAGGCAATTGCCCGTGAGTTCGAACCGCCGCCTGCCGGTCTTGCTCGCCGCGGTGCTCGCCGCGCTGGCGGTGTATGCAGGCGTCCGGCGGTCGCACGAAACGGGGCAAACGACGAGCCCGGCTTCGACGAACGGCGCCGCGCCGGACGAGGCGCAGGGCGACGAGCCGCCCGTCGTCGCGCCGGCCGAGCCCGCAGCGAATCCGCCCCGTCCGGTGCCGGCGCCGGCCACGCCGCCGAGCGCGATGGACGAGCCGTCACTCATGACGCTCCTCCGGAGCGCGAACGGCAATGATCCGACCCTCGCCGTGGAGCTCGCCCGCGAGGGCAACCGGCGCTTTCCCGAGAGCTCGGACGCGCCCGAACGGACCTCGATTCTCGTCCATGCCCTCGCCGAGCTCGGTGAGTCGTCCCAGGCGCGCGGCGAAGCCGAGCACATGGTGAACCACTATCCCGATTCGCGCTGGGTGCGTGAAGTCGAGCTCTTCACGGGCGCCCACCGGCACCGCAACGTCGTGCTCGACGCGGACGGGCGGCTCCGGTTCGTCGACCCGCCGCCCAGTTGAGCAGGGCCGACGCGCGCGAACCTCAGCGGAAGAGCTCGACCAGGATGCGGCGAGCGCAATCGAGGTGGTCGTCCGTGCGGTCGTGCAAGAGCTTGACGATTTTGCGAATGTGGAGCGACTCGTCCGCCGGCTGCATCGAGACGAGCTCGCCGAGATCGGCGCCGAGCGTGTCGCACAGGCGGAAGGCGACGAGCGCAGAGGGCGTCACCTGACCGAGCTCGATGCGCGAAAGGTACTTCTCGCTGATGCCCGAGCGATTCGCGAGCGCGCGCTGAGTGAGCCCACGTTCGCGGCGAGCACGCCGAACCGAGCGGCTCAGGCTCTTCCTGAAAGTAGTTTCGTGCATGCCTCTTCTGACCCACCGGCGCAGGCGGCGCCGGACGAAGAGTCCGTCGCCCGACCACCGACGAACGTACCAACGGCTGGCCGCGTACGAAGGTTAAGGGCGTCTACCCCGCGGAGTGAATTCGAACGCGAGCCGAGGGCGTGTGCGGCATCGTGCCCCATGAAGACCCGTGGGGCTTGACGCTCGGAGCCGCGATCACAACGTCGTGAGCTTCGCGCTCTCCAAACCACGCACGTAGGTTCGGAGGGCGACGGCGAAGTTTTCCGCCGCGTCGGACGAATTGCCGGTATCCGCGCCGGCGGGTGCACCGGCCTTCGCGCGCACGATGCTCGCCGGCCCTTCGGTGTCGGAGAGCTCGAGCAAGACGAGCCCTTTGGCGACGAGCAATGCGCTCGAGAGCGCGGCGCGGGCCCAGCCGGGCGAGACGCCGTCGGCCAGCATGAGCTCGAGCATCCGCTCCTGCACGCCGGCGGGAACGAAGGGTGCGGTGCGCGACACGAGCGGCACCCAATGCGGGTGCGCGACGAGCACGGTTCGGAGGCGCGTGCAGAGGCCGACGAGCGCCGACTGCCACGAGGCGTAACGCTCGTCCGTCGCGAGACGCTGCGTGACCTCGGCGTGCATCAACGCGAGGAGCTCGTCCTTGCTCGAGAAGTGCGAGTAGAGCGACATGGTCGGGACGTCGGCGAGCCTCGCCACGGCGCGAATCGTCAGCCGGTCGATACCGACCTGATCGGCCACGGCGAGCGCCGCGTCCACCACCTGGCTCTGGGTCGTCGCGCCTCGACGTCTTCGAGGCTTGCGCGGGTCCTCAAGCGCCGCCATGGCCCCCGAGCGGGCTCGAAACACCGTGCGCGGACCGACTTTCGGCTGACATCGCGCCAGCACCGTTTTGCCGTCGTTTCGACCCCCTAAGCATGCGTTCCTCGTTCCTCGTTGCCGAGCACTCCGTGGATAAGCCTGAGCCAAAGCCGCCGGCCAAGCGCAGCGGCACGAACGTCATCCGTATACCTAACGGTGGACAGACTCAACAAGAAGTCCATCTTTAGATGGGGGCTCGAATGATGAGTGCCGTACGGCCCCGATGCAACGTACGGCAGTGATCGCCGCGTCAATCGGCTGCAATGCGTGACCGCGGATCGTACGAATCGCGTCGCACCGAATGACGCGCCGGCGAGCGCGCCGCGCCGTTCAGCCGACGCGCTCGATCACGCTCGCGTGCTTGCGCGCGAAGTCGTGAAACACATCGGGATGAACGCAGGCAGCCATGATTTCGAGCGACTCGACGAGCCGCGGCCCCGGCCGATTGAAGTAGGCGTTGCCGTCCGTCACGTAGACACGGGCGTGCTTCGCGAGCGGAAACACGATGCTCCGCTCGATGAGCGCTCGCTCCTCGAGCGCGCGCTCGAGCGTGAAGCCGCACGGTTTCACGACGACCACGTCGGGCGCGAGCTCCGCGAGACGCTCGGCGCTGACCGTCGGGGCCCCTTCACCCGCAGTCGCGCCGACCGCGGCGCCGCCCGCGAGCGCGATGAGCTCGGGCATCCAGGTGCCGCCGAGCATGAGCGGCTCGAGCCACTCGATCGAAACGACGCGCGGCCGGCCGAGCCGCGCCGCCCGGGCCGCGACGAGGCCCAGACGCGCGTCGAGCGCGGCGCGCAGGCTCTCTCCGCGTGCTCCGAGGCCGAGCGCCACGGCCACCCGCTCGACGTCGTCGAGCACGTCGGCGAGACGCACGGGGCTCAGGCTCACGACACGCACGCGCTCGCGCGCCGCGAGCCGCGCCACGGCCGCTTCGACGTCGACGAGTGAAACGGCGCAGACTTCACACAGGTCCTGCGTCAAGATGACGTCCGGAGCGACGGCGGCGAGCGCGGCGTCGTCGACCTCGTAGACGCTGAGCGCGTCGTGAACCACCGCCCGCACCGCCGCGTCGATCGCCCGGCTCGTCCCGCTCACGTCCACCCGCGCGCGCGTGAGCACGCGCCGACTCCGCGCTTCGACCGGGAAGTCGCACTCGTGCGAGACGCCGACGAGCGTCGCGGCGGCGCCGAGCGCGCACACGATCTCGGTCGCCGAGGGCAACAGCGACACCACGCGCAGCGCCGGCCCGGCATCAGCGTCCACGCAACGGCTCCGAAACCGATCGGGACGCGAGAAACGGGACGGAAATGCACACGTTCGAGCCGCCATGCTCGCGGATTCGACGACGTTTATCCATGACAAGTTTACGTGTCTTGATGTAATGCAAACGCGACTAATGGCGATCGAGACTCCCCTTCAGCGCGTGCGCGCCCAGCGTGAAAAGCGCGGTCTTTCGCAGGTCGAGCTCGCGCACGCGGTGGGGCTCACGCGTCAAAGCGTGCATGCCATCGAGACGGGCCGCGCGGTCCCGGCCGTCGACGTCGCGCTCCGGCTCGCCCGCGCGCTCGATTGTGAAGTGGAAGCGCTGTTCGGCGGTCCGAGCGTCGAGGTGGAGCTCGCGGCCGAGCCGGTCGGGCCGTCCGCGCCGGGCCGGGTGGCGCTCGCTCACATCGCCGGGCGCTGGCTTTCGTACGCGCTCGACGGCGACGGCATCGCACGCTCTGCGGACGCCATCGCGGCGCGCGGCCGCTCGCAACGTCGGGTCGAGCCGTTGCGCCCGCCGGCGGAGACGCGTGAAAATGTCGTCGTCGTCGGCTGCGCCCCCGCGCTCGGCTTGCTCGCCGATCGCTTGAACTCGCGAGCGGGGAGCGGCCGCTTTCTCTGGTTCGCGCGCACGAGCACCGAGGCACTCGAAGCGCTGCGGCGCAAGGAAGCTCACATCGCCGGCGTTCACCTCGTCGACACGAAGAGCGGCGAGCCGAACGTGCCGCACGTCCGCCGGGCCATGCGAGGCCGCGCGGTTTCGGTGGTCACGCTCGGGCGCTGGCAGGCCGGCATCGTCGTCGCACCGGGCAATCCGCGCGGGCTTTCGGACGTGGCGGGGCTCGCGCACAAGGGCGTTCGTCTGGTGCCGCGGCAGCCGGGCTCCGGCGCGCAGCTCTTGCTCGAACGCGAGCTCGAGCGCGCGGGGCTGCCGCAGCGACTCGCCCGCGGCACCGTGCCGCCCGCCGCGGGTCACCTCGAAGTCGCGCGCGCGGTGGCCATGGGGTTCGTCGACGCGGGCATCGCGACCAACGACGCCGCGCTCGCGTTCGGTCTCGCCTTCGTGCCGCTCGCGGAAGAACGCTACGACCTCGTCGTCGCGCGCGACGAGCTCGACGATCGGCGTGTCACGCGCTGGTTCGAGGCGCTCACCGCGGCCCCCTTCCGCCGTGAAGCCGCCGCGCTCGGCTACGACGTCGCGCAAGCGGGAGCGCGCGTCGCCGAGCTGCCCGCGAACTGACGACGCCGAAGAGTGGTGACAACATGAGATCCTTCAAGCGCTTCCTCGTTCCCCTGGTCGTCGGTATCGCCCTCTCTAACTGCGGAGGCGACGACGATACGTCGAACGACGTTCCGAGCCCTGGAGCCGGAACTTCGAGCGGTGCCGGCAACGGAGGCACGGGCGCCTCGGCCGGCACCGGGGGTTCGAGCGGCGAAGCGGGCGCGCCGCCGGCGGCGGGCACTGCGGGCACCTCCGTCGAGCCGACCGCGGGCGCAGGCGGTGAAGGCGGCGCCGCGCTCGACGATCAAGGCACGTGCGCGCGCCTGCCGGGCAAGATCGTCTACGTCGAGTCCGGCGACACGCAGGAGAACCTGCTCAAAAACCTCGGGCGCGAGCTGCGCGACACGGCCGGCATCACCCTCGTCTTCAATCTGACGGGGTCGTGCACGCTCACGAACGACATCTACACGAACACCAAAGTCGTGCCCGACGGCACGCTCAAGTACATCCCCTCGAGCGCGGAGGATCCGTCGTGGACGCCGCAAATGGCCGAGCCGACCTGCACGACGCCCCCCGACGGCGTCACGCTCGACCTCGCGATTTCGGCGCTCTTCGTCGAGAGCTGCGGACTCGGCGGACCACCCGACGACTCCGGACTCGGTCTGATCCAGGGTCCGGTGCAGGCCTACACGTTCGTCGTACCCACGGCGAGCGACCAGACGGCGATTTGGGCCGAAGAGGCTTATTACGCCTTCGGTTTCGGGAACGCGAACCCCCTCGCTCCCACCTACGATCCCTGGAACGACGAGGCGTTCATGTTCATCCGCCCCGCGACCAAGAGCACCCTGGTCGCGACGGCGAAGAACATCGACGTTCCGCCGAACAAGTGGAAAGGCGTGGCGGAGGCCGCTTCGAGCGACGTCGTCACGGCGGTTTCGACCTCGACCGAGGCGGAAGCGACGATCGGCATTCTGGGAGCCGAGGTCTACGACGGCAACCGCAACGGCGGACTCCAGACGCTCGCGTTTCAAGCCTTCGGACAGAACGCGGCGTACTACCCGGACTCCGACTCGGCCGCCTTCGACAAGCAAAACGTGCGGGACGGCCACTACACGCTTTGGTCTCCGACCGTGTACATCGCGAAAGTCGACGACTCGAACGTCCCGACCGATCCGACCGTCCGCTACGTCGTGGACCTCGTGCTCGGCAACACGACCACGCCGCCGAGCGGCGCGACGCCGTTCGATGCGCTCGCCGACGTGGTCAAAGTGGGTCTCATTCCCGAATGCGCGATGCAGGTGACGCGCAGCGAGGACGGCGGCGATTTGAGCCCGTTTGCGCCCGCCGAACCCTGCACCTGTTACTACCTGAGCCAGATCCCGGGCGCGAGCGGCACGCCCGACGGTTGCACCGCGTGCACGGACGGCTCCGCCTGCGGCGGAGGGAGCTGCAATCACGGTTTCTGCGAGCCGAACGCCATCTCGACGGCCGGCACACCGAGCTCCTCGTGCTTCAGCGGTACGCCGACGACCAACGCCGACATCGTCAATGCGTGCACGACGGCGCAGAGCATCGCGAAGAACGTGGTGTTGCCGTCGAGTGAACTCGAGCCGTTGCCTTGAGTTCGAAGCGGCTCCGAGTGCTCGCGGCGCTCGGTTCGTTCGCCGCGGGCGCCGTCGCCGCCCGAGCCCGCGCCGAAGACGCGTCACCCGTGCCCGTCGCGGGAGGCTCCGCGGACTCGGCCGAGACGGCCGCGCTCCGCGCGGAGCTCGAGCGGCAACGCGCGGACATCGACGCACTGAAGCGAGCCGAAGCGGAGCGGCGACGGCGCGAAACGGAGCTAGAGGACGCCCGGGCGCGCGAGCCGCTCGTACGCTTTTCGGGCTACGTGCAGATCGACTGGGTGCCCTTCGATCAGGCCTCCGTCGACGAGGTGAACGCGTCTTCCCGGGCTCCGCTGAATCAAGAGCGCTTCACGCTCCGGCGCGGCCACGTGCGGGCGGACGCCGAACACGGGCTCGTGAGCGCCGCGCTCGAGCTCGACGCGAACACGACGAACGGCGCGGAGGTGCGGCCCATCGACGCCGAGGTCTCGCTGCGCGCGCTCGCCGAACACCCGCACTGTCCGACGGTCGTGTTCACGGCGGGGCTCTTCAAGATCCCGTTCGGCTTCGAGGTTCAAGAGCTCGACGTCGATCGACCCTTTCTCGAGCGTTCGTC
Source organism: Polyangiaceae bacterium (assembly GCA_035499895.1). Classification (GTDB taxonomy): domain Bacteria; phylum Myxococcota_A; class Polyangia; order Polyangiales; family Polyangiaceae; genus PMG-095. Next base: position 12,270 of record DATJXW010000147.1, read on the forward strand.
CGTGGCGCGCGCGCTCTTTCCGGGCGAGTTCGACCTCGGCGCGCGCGTGTGGCTGCGTTATCGCTTTCTCGACGCGAAGCTCGCCGTGATGAACGGGCACCCGATCGGCGACCGCGTGTTCCCCGCGCTCGATCCGGACAGCGCGAAGGAGCTCGTCGCGCGGCTCGGTGCCCGAGCGGAGCTCGTGTCCGGGGTCGTGCTCGACGCGGGCGTCTCGGCGGAGCGCGGCATGGGGTTTCACGAGGGCACGCCGACCACCAAGGATCAGCTGACGTGGCGTGACGACAACGGCGACGGGATCGTTCAGGCCACGGAAATTCAGGTCATCCCGGGGTCGTCGGCCACCCCGTCCGAGCTCTTCCGGCGCTTCGGGGTCGGCCTGGACGCGCGCCTCGCGCTCGCCCTCGCGCGCGACTTCGGCTTCGAGCTCCGCGCCGAGCTCATGCGCGCCGAAAACCTCGATCGCGGACTCGAGCCCGCCGATCCGATCGGCGCCGGCTACGATCTGCGAGAGTTCGGCTACTACGTGGGGGCGACGCAGGAGCTCACCCGCTTCGCGCTCGTCGGGCTCCGCTACGACCGCTACGACCCGGACGAGGATGCGCGCGAGCTTCGAGCGCTGAACGTCGTGCCGCGCAATCGCAGCTACAGCACGCTCGCCTTGTTGGCGATGCTCCGTTACGACGGCGCGCGGCTCAGCGTCGAATACGACCGCAACGGCAACGCGCTCGGCCGCGCCGCGGACGGCAGCCCGACCACGCTCGCGAGCGATACGCTCACCGTGCGCGCGCAGGCCCGGTTCTGATGCGCTCCCGGGCCGCGGCGTGCTTCGCATCGGCGCTCGCCGCCGGCGGTTGCACCCAGGGCGCGACGAGCGACGCGGGGTTCGACGCGCTCATGCGCGTGCCGAACGCGCAGTACGTCGCGGGCCCGACGCCCGCCGGTGAGAACGGTCCGGACGTCGCCGGCCTCGACCTGCTCACGAATACGATTTGGCCCGGCTACGAAGACAAGCCGCTCCGCGGCACGCTGGGCGCCGAAGCCACCGCCGCGACGCTCGCGCTCAGCGGCGACCCCGGCTACTGGATCGTGCCCGCGGGCGTCGCCGACGTCTCGGCGCCGACCCTCCCGACGTTCCGCGCGACGGCGGCATTCTCGACGCGGCTCGCCCCGGGCGCGTACACGCTCGAAGTGCGGGCCGTCGACGGCACCGGCCAATTCGGCGCGCCGAGCCGCACGACGCTGACGGCTCTCCCGCTCGCTCCGTCCGAGATGCCGACCGGCGCGCTCGTCGTCACGCTGAGCTGGGACACGGAAGCCGACCTCGACCTGCACGTGGTCGATCCGCTCGGGAACGAGATTTATCACGGCGATCCGAGCTCGGTGGACCCCTTCGCTCCGGGCGCCGCGGACGAGAGCGCGGGGGTCCTGGATCTCGACTCGAACGCCGATTGCGTCATCGACGGGCTCCAGCAGGAAGACGTCACGTGGGCGGACGCGCCTCCGAGCGGGCACTACCTCGTGCGCGTCGATACCGCGTCCTTGTGCGGGCAACCGACGGCTCACTGGCGAATCGGCGTGACGCTCGAAGGGAGCTCGCTCGGCGGCGCGACGGGCGTGGCGCTCGACGCCGACACGCGCGACACGCACGATCGGGGCTCGGGGCTGCTCGCCTTCGAGTTCGACGTGCCGTGACTCACGTCCCGCGTGCGGCGGAGTGCGCGTGTGCTGCGGCGTGCGCCGCGTCCTTTCTCGCCGCCGCGCCGGCGCGCGCCGAAGCGCCGCCGGGCGCCGCCGCTCCCACCGCTCCCGCCGCGCCCGCGTCTCGGGAGATCGTGGTCACCGGCGTGCGCCGGCGGCACGACGCGAACGAGCTCTCCGTCTCGAGCGACGCCGCGCGTGAAACGCCCGGGACCGAAGACGACCCGGTGAAGGTCGTCGAGTCGTTGCCCGGCCTCGCGCGCTCCGCGTTCGGCTCGGACGAGCTCGTGCTCTGGGGCGCCTCGCCCGAGGACTCCCGTGTCCTCGTGGACGGCGTCGAAATCCCCCAGCTATTTCACGGTAGCGGCATTCGTTCGACCGTGGGCGGCGATCTCCTGCAGAGCGTCACGCTGTCGCCGGGCGCGTTCGGCCCCGAGTACGGGCGCGCGATCGGCGGCCTCGTTCGCCTCGAAACGCGTGAGCTCCCGCGCGATCGCCCGCACGCCGCGCTCGAAGCGAGCAGCATCGACGGCTCGCTCTTCGCGAGCGCGCCGGTGAGCGAGCGGCTCGGCGTCGCGCTCGGCGCCCGCTACGGTTGGCTCGACCGGACGCTCGAGGCCGCCGACGCGCGGGACGTGAGCCCGTATTACGCGGTGCCGAAGTACGCCGACTTCCAGGCCAAAGCGGAGCTCGCGCTCCGGAGCAGCGAGTCACTCTCGCTCGTCGCGCTCGGCTCGACCGACGACCTCGAGCGCCAAATCCCCGCTTCGGACCCCGTCCGCGAGCGAGAGCAGACGACGAAGAACGCTTTCGAACGCGTTTACCTGAAGTATCGCCGGACGCTCGAGGACGGCTCGACGGCGGAGGTCGTGCCGTGGGTGGGTTGGGATCTCGCGCGGTCCGACGCGCGTTTCGGCTCGAATCCCGCCGACCTCGAGCAGCGTGCGTTTCGGCTCGGCCTGCGTGCCGCGCACCTCTCGCCGCTCTGGGCGGGGGCGACCCTCGCGCTCGGAGTGGACGCCGTCTCGACCTCGACGGCGCTCTCGCGCGACGGCTCGCTCGGGATCCCCGCGCGCGAAGGAGACATCGTCGTGTTCGGTGAGGCGCCCGGAGACGACACGAATACGGACCGCTGGCGCACGACGCTCACGGACGTCGCGCCTTACGCGAACCTCGATTTCGAGCTCGGCCCGCTGCGGCTCTCGCCCGGACTGCGCCTCGACGGCTACCTGAACGAGACCAGCCGTGAGACGCCGCGCGTCGGACACACTCCGTCGATCGGCCACGCCGCCTTCGAGTGCGCGTTCGAACCACGGCTCGACGCCCGGCTCGCGGTCTCCGAACGCGTGCGGCTGTTCGCGGCCGCGGGCCTGTATTCACAGCCGCCGGCGGCCGCAGATCTGAGCGCCGTGTTCGGCACGCCCGAGCTCGGTATGGAGACGGCGACGCACGTGAGCGCCGGCGAATCCGCGGATTTGACGCCCGAGCTCTCGATCACGACGCTCGGCTTTTATCGCGGGCTCCGCGATCTCGCCGTGCGCGACCCGTCGCCGACGCCGAAACTCGCGCACGCGCTCCTGCAGAACGGAGTCGGCCGGAGCTACGGCGCGCAGATCTTCGTGCGCCAGCGGCCGTGGCACGGCTTCTCGGGCTGGCTCGGCTACACCGTTTCACGCAGCGAGCGGCGCGACGCACCCGGCGCGAGTGTTCGCTTGTTCGACCTCGACGAGCCGAACCTCTTGACGATCGTGCTGAACCAAACGCTCGGCCGCTTCGGCTTCGGCGTCCGCTTTCGCTACGCGAGCGGCGCGCCGCGGACGCCCGTGGTCGGCGCTTTCTTCGATCTCAGAAACGACGCGTTCGAACCGCTGTTCGGCGCCCACAACGCCGAACGCCTGCCGGACTTCTGGCAGCTCGACGCGCGCATCGATCGTCGCTTTCCGCTCGGCGAGAGCGCGCGCCTCGTCGTCTACCTCGAAGCGTTGAACCTGCTCGACCACGCGAACGCCGAGGAATTCGTCTACAATTTCGACTACTCGAAGCGCGGCGTCGTCACGGGGTTGCCCGCGCTCGGCGTCGCCGGAGCACGCCTCGAGTTATGAGTTCACGCGCGTTCATTCCGCTCGTGAGCCTCGTCGCCTGCGCGCCGGTGCTGCCGGACGACGGGGGCGTCGTGACGGCGCCACGCGTCCTCGCGGTCAAGGCCGAACCGGCTGAATCCAAGCCGAACACCGCCGTCACGTACACGGCGCTCGTGGCGGCGCCCGCGGGCAGCGAGGTCGACCCCGCGCTCTCGTGGGACTTCTGCACGGCGCCGAAACCACCCACCGAGGACAACGCGGTGTCCGCGGCCTGTCTCGGCGACGGCGCGCTCGTCCCCGCCGGTGAGGGCCCGGAGATCGACGCGACGACGCCGCGCGAAGCCTGCTCGCTCTTCGGGCCGGACACGCCGCCCGGCGGTTTTCGTCCGCGCGATCCCGACCTCACCGGCGGCTATTATGAGCCGCTCCGTGTCGACCTCGCCGGCGCCGCGCCGAGCTTCGCGCTCGATCGCTTGCGCTGTGACCTCGGCGGGGCGCCCGCGGACGTCGCGACCGCGTTCGCGAACGAGTACGTCCCGAACGACAATCCGGTGCTTTTGCCGCTGTCGGCGACGCTCGGCGGGCAAGCGACGTCGCTCGCCTCCGTCCCGGCGAGCGCCGCCGTCGCGCTCGTCGCGAGCTGGCCGCCCGAGAGCGCGGAGACGTACGCGTATTTCGATCGGAGCACCGAGCTCATCGTCACGCGTCGCGAGTCGATGCGCGTCGGCTGGTACGTCACGGCCGGGCGTCTCGCCGAGACAGCCACGGGTGTCGGCGAAGACGACGAGTCTTCGACCACTACGAACACGTGGACGGCGCCGGCCACGCCGGGTCCGAACGTGCTCTGGCTCGTGCTCCAGGACTCGCGCGGCGGCGTCGACTTCGCGCGCTACGACGTGACCGTCACTCCGTGAGCGGCAGCACGTCCGCGAAGACGAAGCCGTCACGCTCGACGACCTCGCCCGCCCGCACCGCAATCGGACGCCGGAACATCGGGCCGTCCGTCACGAAGGTGTGAAATTCGCCGTTTTCTCCGCACGGATCGACACCCGCCGGCAAGTCGGCGAGAAAGCGCGCGTCGAACACGCGGCCCGCGAAGCTGCGCGCGAGCTTCCGCGGATCCACGCAGGTCACGACGGCGCGGAGGCCGGCCGTGACCATCTCCTCGGCGAGCACGCGCGTGTCCCGTTGCCAGAGCGGGAACACGGCCGCGATGCCCGCCGGGGCGAGTCGCTCTTCACGGTACTTGCGGATGTCCTCCAAGAACAGATCACCGAAGACGAAGTGCGAGACACCCTCGCTCTTCGCCTGCAGCACCGCTCGCTCCATCGCCGCTTCGTACACGTCGTTCGGGCACGGCGACGGGATCGGAACCTTGTAACAAGGCAAGCCGAGCTCGGCGGCTTGCCGTTCGAGGAGCATCTCGCGCACGCCGTGCATCGCGACGCGGTCGAACGCGGCCGTCACGGTGGTCAGAATGCCCACGATGTCGAGCTCGCCCGCGCGCCGCGCCAGATGGAGCGCGTAGGCGCTGTCCTTGCCGCTGCTGAAGGAAACGATCGCTTTCGGTCTCGCGGGCTCGGGCACGGCCGCGACGTTACACGAGTTGCGGCGCCTCAGGCGATGCGGAGCCGTCGCAGGAGCGGCGCGGAGCGCCCCTTCACGATGTCCTCGAGCGTGTAACCGTCGAGCACGTCGAGGAAGGCACCGAGTGCCTGAGCGAGGGCGCCCTTGAGCCGGCACGCGCCGTCGATGCGACAACCGGCGCCTTTCTCTTTCGAGAAGCACTCGACGAGCGCGAGGTTTTCTTCCGTTTGCCTCACGACTTCGCCGATGCGAATCGCCGCGGGCGCTCTGGCGAGCACGATGCCGCCCTTGCGGCCGCGCGTCGTCGCGACGTAGCCGAGCCGGCCGAGCTCGTTCACGACTTTCATCAAATGCGCGCGTGAAATGTCGTACGCGCCGGCAATCTCGGGAATGGTCGCCGCTGCGCCGCCTTTCGCCGCGAGAAAGATCAAGACGCGCAGGCCGTAGTCGCTGTGAACGGTGAGACGCATCGTCAGGGGTCGAGGTGAAGCATGCCCATCATGCCGGCTTCGGCGTGATCGAGGATGTGACAGTGGAACATCCACATGCCCACCCGGTCGTCGAAAGTCACGGCCAGGCGCGTGGTGCCGTAGACGGGCACGTCGGCGGTGTCGCGCCACTCGGCCACGGCGGGCGGCTCGCCGTTCGTGTCGAGCACCTGGAAAAAGAAGCCGTGGATGTGAAATGGATGCGCCCAGTCGATGGTGTTTTGCACCGTCCACACCTGCGTCTCGCCCACCTTCGCGAGGAGCGGCTGCGCTTCCGAGCCGGGCACGCCGTTGATGCCGAGCACGACGTTTCCGTCCTGGTCGTTCTCGGTGAGCGCGAGGTACTGCTGCGTCGCGGAGCTCACGTCGATGGGCTCGATGTCGCGCGAGACGGCGGGGAACGGCGGCGGCGCGATCGGTGCGTTCGCGTCCGTCGCGAGCGTGAAGATCGTCGCCGGATCGCGAAACTCGACGCTGCCGTAACCGCGGTCGTAGGGGATCCATTGCACCGGCACTTGCCCGTTCGGGGCGAGCGCGACGTCGAACACGACGTCGGCGCGCTGCGCGGGCGTGATGACGACGGTGTCGAGCGGCTCCGGCGCCGCGATGAAGCCGTTGTCGCCGCCGATGCGCGTGAAGCTCTGCCCCGCGACTCCGACCTGAAAATAGCGACTCTTGGCGGCGTTCAGCATGCGCCAGCGCTGGCGCGACCCGGAGGTCACCGTGAGGGTCGGGTTGACCTTGCCGTTGACGAGCAGGGTGTTCCCCTCGCGGCCGAAGAGCGTTCCGAGGTCGCCCGCGTCGTCGCCCGGAATGAGCGATCCGTCGGGATTCAGGTTCATGTCGCTCAAGACGAGCAAGTGCTCGGCACCGAGGTCCGTGGGGTCGTCGGGATCGCTCACGACGATCATCCCGTACAAGCCGTAGCCGACCTGTTCGGCGGAGTCGTAGTGCGGGTGGTACCAGTACACGCCCGCGTCCGGCACCGTGAAATCGTACGTGAAGGATTCGCCGGGCTGCACGCCCGGCTGGGTCACGTCGGGCACGCCGTCCATGTCGTTCGGAATGCGGAGTCCGTGCCAGTGAATCGTGGTTTCTTCCGGCAAATTGTTGGTGAAGTGCACGATCAGGCGGTCGCCCACCGCGACGCGGATGAGCGGTCCGGGCAAGAGCCCGTTGTACGTCCAGACGGCCGTCGTCGTGCCGGGCAGGATCTCGAGATTGTCGACGCGTGCTTCGAGCGTGGTCTCGAAGACGTGCGGATCCGGATTCGTGTCCGTCGCCTCCGGCAGCGCGAGCGGGTCGTCCGCGGCGGGCGGCGGCGTCGCGTGCTCCGTCGGACCGGAACAAGCGACGAGCACGAGGGCGGCGGCGACGCGCCCGCCGCGGCGGAGGCGGCGCGCGACGGCTTCGCGCAGTGAAACCACGGCGGGTGCGGCCATAAGATGCATCTTAGATTCATCTTTTGGGGCGCGCACGCGAAACGTTTGCGTCACGCGCGACGAGCGCGCGCACAATTCACGCTCAGCTACCCGCTTTCAGCGCGTCGTACTCGCCCGGATCGTGGATTTGCGGCGGGACGGTGCCGCCGCCGATGAAGTCGGTGGTGCTGTCGTACATGCCGAACCGGGTGACCTCGGCCGTGCCGCCGACGGTGGGAAAACCCGTGTCGTCCGCCTTCACGCCGAGCGCGTTCATGAGCGTGTAGAAGTATTTGTTGATCGGCGCGTTCGCGAACTTCTTGTCGGTCCCCGTCCCTTGCGCGAGGCCGTTGATGACTTGGCCGTCGCCCGTGCCGGTGCATTCCGATTCACTGTTGCCGTTCGTGAGATCGGCCGAGCCGTCCTCGACGTTCACGGCCCAGCCCGTCTTGAAATAGCCGCCGCAGCTGCCGGCTTGCACGACGGGAATGTTGTTCAGGTTCTGAGCCGCGCCGTCCGACATGCCCTGAAACCAAACCGTGGCGGAACCGTCGAGGAGCGTGCCATCACCCTCTGCCATGCCGTCGAGCGCCGCGACCAGATGCGCGAACTTCTGCGCATGATACTCGTCGATCGTGAGGATATCGGCGACGGCGTTCGGGTAGCAGTTACTGGACGCGACCTCTGCTTCGACACGCTGCGAGAGACTCTCGCTGTCCTCCGTCATGCCGAGTCCCTTGAAGACGTACTTCGCCGGGTACTTGAGGACGATCACGGGGTTTGCGTTGCAGGCGGCGGCGAGCACCGCGAGATTCGAATAGATGTCGGCACCGTCGAGCGAGTCGGTGACCATGGCCGTGAGCACGTCGGCGCCGAGCATCCCACCGTCGACCGCCGAGAGGTTACTCTGCGTGAGCGCGAGCGCGGTCGCGAGATCCTGATCGCACTCGGCGGCGCTCACCGCCTGCCCGGTCTGGTTCAAGAGCGCCTTCCACGCCTCGAGCTTGTTTTTGTCGGCTTGGCTCATGTCGTTGCGCTCGAGCGTCTCGAGATCGTCCTTGACGAGATCGAGCACGCTCTGCCCGCGTGCGGCCGCGTAGGAGTCGGGGGACATGGCGGCGCCGCCCTGGAAGAGACCGGTGAGCGCGCCGAACGCGGACTCTACGGTGCCGAGGCCCTGATAGAGCGTACGCGACGCCGAATACGAGATCGCGGTGCTCGGCACGTCGGTCGTGTTGCCGACGCGCATCAGGAAGGGCGTGCCGCTCGGACTCAGCTGCTGGGCAATGACGTGGTCGAGGGACGGCCCGACCGGCGTGGCGTTGTACTTCGTCGATTCATCGTAACTGAACGGATTATTGCTGTTCGGCGTCACGGGCTGACAGGTGAAGTACGACGCGCACGCCTGGAGTTGGGGATCGTTACCCTGACCCTGACTCATGTCTTGGGTCCACTCGTTCATCGAACGCATGCCGCGCGGGATGAGCAGCTTGTCGAGGTAGGGCGCGAGGACTCTCAACGTGGTCGGCTGGAGCTCGTCCGCAGAGAGCGCGCCGTGCGACTTCGTCGGCCAAAAGCGCGTCGTGATGCAGCCGTAGTGCGTGAACATCACGATCAAGCGCCGGGGGGCGGGCGTGGCTTGCGCCTTCACGCCGCGCGCGCCGAGCGAGCTCAGGAACGGCGCCGCCACGCAAGCCCCGCCGAGCCCGCGCAGGAAGATGCGCCGATTCACGTGTTTGGCCGTGCGTGCCACCGAACCTCTCGAGTGCCACCGCCTCCGAGTCTTTTGAGGAGAGCTTCTTCCCGCGCGACTCGAGAAGACGAATTCCAACGCACCTCCTCACGGACAAATCGCGCCGGAGCCGAAGCCCGAAAAGAACCTTGCAGCCCGGGCCGCGCGAGCCGACCGCCACCCGGTTGCCTGCCACGCGCGCTCACACGGTGGCGTGGCAGTCGACTGCCGAGCCGACCGTGCATCAAGCCACTTCGAGCCGAATTCGCGCGCAAGGCCCCGGGCACGACGCTTGCTCACCGGTCTCGCATGCTGAGAACACTATCGATCGGTATCGGTTTTGCATTTTCCTTCTTCGCACTTCAAGCCTGCGGCTCGAGCTCGGACGACGACTCCGGCGCGGGCGCGGCTGGAAAGCCCGCGAGCGGCGCGACTGGCGGCAGCGGCGGCAGCGGCGCGACCGGCGGCAGCGGCGCGACCGGTGGCAGCGGCGCAACCGGCGGCAGCAGTTCGGCTGCGGGCGGCAGCGGCGGTACGGGCGGTACGAGCGCCGGCAGCGACGCGACCGTGATCGCCGATCCGCTCACCGACCCCGTGGACCTCGCCATCGACGGCGACAATGCGTACCTCGCGTGCTGGGACAACGAGGGCACGGGCGGCGGCGGCATCTTCAAGGTTCCGCTCGGCGGCGGCGATCTGCAGCTGATCATCGACGAACCGCAGCCGTACGGCGTCGCGGTCGACGACGACTACGTCTACTACCTCGTCGGCGACATCACCGAATCGGCGACGTTCAAGCGCGCGAAGAAAGACGGCACGGGCGTCGAGACGCTCGCCGACTCGATCTCGAGCATCACGGACTCGTCGTCGGAATCGGACCCGCTGTTCACCCTGTACGGTGACTCGATTTACTTCGTGGGCAGCGACGGTACGACGAACGGCGTCGCGAGCATTCCGAAGGCGGGCGGCGCCGTCAGCATCGTGATTCCAGACGATCCGACGGGGCTCGGCTACGTCAATCAACTGCTCGGCGTCGACGCCTCCGGCATCACGTACCAGACCCTCAATATCGCCGATCTCGACCACCAGAGCGTCCTCCACGCGAAAGCGAACGGCAAGGGAGCGGCCGTCGTCGCCATGCGCGACACGAGCTTTTCGTACTACGGCGATCGGATCGTCGACGGATCGCTCTATTGGGTGGAGCAGGACGGCTCGGATTCCGAACAGTCGTCCGCGCACGCGATGTCGCTCAGCGACGGCACGGACACGACGCTCGCGACGTTCGACTTCCCGGGCGCGAACTACATCACGAGCGACGCCGACGGGACCTACGTTTCGGCCGACAGCGGCGGTAAATCCGGCATTTACTCGATCGACGCGAGCGGCCAAGCGAAGCTCCTTCACCCCGATGACGTGCTTTCACCCGGCGACGAAGGGACGCCGCGCCTCCTCACGAGCGATTCCGCTCGCTTGTATTGGGTGAGCGGCGGCTTCAACCACAACCAAGCCGAGGTCCACGCGATGTCACGCTGAGCTCGGCCGGCCGGGACCCCTGGCGCGCGCAGGGGTCCCGAGCACGGTCGAGCCACTGCTCGCCTGACGCGCGCCGCTCGTGCACGGCGCGGCGACGCTCAGCGCTTGACGCGCGCCTCGCTGCACGATCCCCCGGCGAGCGGCATGCCGGGCGGGATGGGGTTCATCGCCATGTCGAAGAAGTACTGGGCGCCGAGCGCAGCGATGTCGGGGCTCGTGATGGTGGCGACGAGCGACGGGGAATCCGGGGTCGACACGTCGAAGCGAAACAGGCCGCGCGTCGGCGAAAACACGACGAGCTCGCCGGTGCACGGCTCGATCGCGAGCCGGAGCCGCGCATCGCCCTCTTCTTGCGGCACGGGCGGCACCTGCACGCGATAGGCCGGCGCCGGCAGCCGCGTGTACTCGGTCTGCTGGGCGACGGAATACCCGACGACCTCGTTCAGCGGCCCGTCGGCGATCCAAAAAATGCCCGCGGCGTCGAAGACCATGCCGCTGATTTCCGGAGTGAACGGCGCGGGCGACGTGAACGGCGGGATTTGCATCGGGCTGAGGGGCACCGCGCCGCCGCTGTCGAGCTGTGCGGTCGCGGGCGCGACCGCTTGCGTCTCGGGCAAGCTCACCCAGAAGAGGCCGCGCGGATCGAACGCGGTCACGTCGGGATCCTCGAAGCCCTGAAAGTCGCTCATGGAGGAGCTCGTGCGCGCGTTCGTCGGATCTTCGACGGCCGCTTCCGGAAGGCCGAGCAGCGCAATCACGTTCTGGTTCGCGACGTCCGGACCCGTGATCCAGAGCGTGTGATCGGCGTCGAACGCGAGCCGGTTCGGATGAAATGGCGTGTTGAGCGTCGAAACGTCGAAGTCACCGAGGTTACCGGTGACGGACGCTCCGCCGGCTTGACGCCGAACGATCTCGTGCTGGTAGTCGCTCAGCCAGAGTCCGCCGAGGCCGTCGAACGCGAGCGCGTCGGCCTCCGAGAATCCGTCCGGATCGGCCTGGATTTGCGTGACGACGTCCGCGTTGTAGTCGCCGTCGGGCAAGCCGAACCTGAGCCCCGCGAGCGTCGAGCCGAGCGCGAACCACATGCCCGAGGGCAGCCCGGCTTGCGGCGTCAGACTGAGGCCCTGCTCGCCGTAGTCGATGGTGACGGTCGCGGTTTCACCCGCGGTGACCCACGTCTCGGCACGCGCGGGGTTCGCCTTGTCGATGAAGACGTCGTCGCCGGGCAGGCCGGGCGCGACGTCGAGCGAGCGCAGGTGGAAGAGCGTGGGTTCGAGCCCGCAGAGCAGCGTCGATGCCGTGAGGTGCTGCGAGAAGTCGGTCGGTCCGGTGATCGTCACGTCGCCGCCGTGGGGCGCGCGCGTGAGCACCACGCGGAGCCCGCCCGTCTGCGGATCGGCGGGGCAATCGCTCGCGGTGCTCCCCTCACCCGCCTGGCCGCCGCTCGCGCCGCTCGCGCCGGCGTTCCCCGCTTCACCGCGGCCCGCTTGGCCGGCTTCACCGGCCTCGCCGCCCGCCGGCACGACGACGCCGCCGCCCGTGCCGCTCGCGCGCGTCCCGCCGCGACCGCCGTTCGCTCCGTTGCCGCCCGTGCCGCCGCCGTTCGTGCCCCCGGCGCCGAGCGAGGTCGAGCCCGCCTCGGCGCTCGTGCCGCCCGTTGCGGCGCCGGCGCGGCCACCCGTGCCGGCTCGCGCGCTCCCGCCGCCGTGCCCGCCCGAGGGCGCGCCGGATTGGCCGCCGGCCGGCGGCGTTGCGTCGTCGTTCTTGCACGCGTCGAGTCCGAAGGCAGGCGCGAGCACGCCGGCGCAGAGAGCGAGTGTCTGAGTGAGCGGTCCGAGTCTGATCGACGAAGCCATGGCTCTCCGTGCTCGTTAGTTGTGGCAGATCGTGTCGAGTGCGTTCTCGCAGTCGCTCAGCGCCGAACAGTCGCCGGCGGCGCAATCCATCGATTTCGAGGCGTAGGCGTCCACGTCGCAGTTCGCCGTCGAGGCCGGCACCGTCGCGGCCTCTTGCAGGTTCATGTTGCAGTCGTCGGTGCAGTCGATCTGCACGCCGGAGCACGAGACCTCCTTGTTGCAGAGCGCGACGCACGCATCGATGAGCTTTTGCACGGTCGGATTCGTGCTGCCGCTCGTCCCGCCGCTGCCGCTCGTCCCGCTGCCGCCGCCGCCGCTGCCCGAGCCGCCGCCTTTCCCGGCGCTGCTGTCGTCGTCCCCCGACCCGCCACACGCGACCAACGCCAAGCCCAAGATCCCGATCACGCCGTAAATAGACTTCATGCTCAGTCCTCCTAAGCGCCCGCGAGCCGGGCGTGCGCGTGGGTTCAGCAACCTGCATGCCAGGCACTTCGGCGAGACGACGGCGCGCGGCGCCTGCGCCGGGCGCCCGTTCACGCTCGGCTGCTTCGACGCCCGCGGGCGGCACTGCGGCCGGCTTTGAAACCGCCACGCGCGTGTGGCACCCACCGTGGCACCCGATTGTGTTACAGCCGCTGCATGCGCGGACGACGCGGGCGAGCGGTCGTTGCCCTCGCCGGCGCGGCTCTCCCGCTGGCACTCGCGGCCGCACCGTCCCTCGCCGCGGAACCCGCCGGAACACCGAATCGCGGCGAGCTCCTCGACCGGGCGGAGCGCGAACGCGCCGCCGGGCACGACGCCGAGGCCCTGGCCGCAGCGCTCGCCGCCGCGAACGTGAGCGTGACGTCGTCGCTGCTCCGCTTCATCGCGGAAGAGCACGCGACGCTCGGACAGCTCGGTGCCGCTTACGAAGCCGCCCATCGCTGCACCGAAGCGGCCGCGAACGAGCCCCCGTCGGAGAATCACGATGTCGTGTTTCTCGGCTGCCGGGCGCTCATGCACGAGCTCGAGCCGCGCGTCGCGCTCGTCACGTTCGGCTGGCGCGGTGAGCTCCCCGAAGACGCGCGTCTCGTGTTGGACGGCGAGACGATCGCACCGGAACGAGGCGCGCGCGGGCTCGACGCCGGAAGCCACGACGTGCGCTTCTCCGCCCCCGGTTACGAGCCGCTCGCGCTCTCGCTCGCTTTGAAAGCCGGCGACGCGCGCGAGGTCGAGCTGACGCTCGAACGGACGCCGAGTCCGCCGAGCGACCGCGCCGGCCTCGCGCCACGAGGCGACGCTGCCTCCCGCTCGGAGCGCCTGCCCGACGAGCCGCGCCGAAACGGCGCCCGCCGCTCTCTCACGCTGCCCGTGCTCGTCACGGGAGGCGGCGCCGCGCTGCTCGCTGCGGCACTCGCGACGAGCCTCGACGCGAGCGCAAAATACGCGGATCTCCGGCGAGTGTGCGCCCGCGCCGCTTGCGGCCCGTCGCCGCCCGAGCGCGGCTCGATCGACGCGCTCGACCGCGCCACCACGATCTTTCTGATCGCGGGGTCCGCCGCCGTGGCGACGGGCGCGGTGTGGCTCACGCTCACGCTGACGGCGCGGGGCCGGGCGAACGTGACGAGCGTGGGCGTGGGGCCGGGTTTTTGTTCGGTCCGCGGGGCATTCTGAGCGCCCGGCCGCCGTAGCATGCTATCGGTCGAAGGAACGCCCACGGGGTTCGGGCGCGCAATGTCCCTTTCAACACCCCTCGCTCTCGAAGGCGCGATCTTAGACCGCAAGTACCGGTTGATCCGCATCGTCGCCGAGGGCGGGTTCGCGGTCGTCTATCGCGGTGAGCACCTCGGCCTCGCGGTGCCGATCGCGGTGAAAGTGCTGAAGGTGCCGGTCGCGGGCGCCTCGGATCGCTTGATCGAGCGCTTCGGGCTCGAGGCGCGCACCATCGCGCGCCTGAAGCATCCGGACATCGTGCAGGTGCTCGACACCGGCTTCCATTCGAGCGCCGAGCATCCGGACGGCGCGCCGTACCTCGTCCTCGAGTGGTTGAGCGGCGAGACCTTGAAGCAAGACCTCGCCGTCCGGCGGGGGCGCGGCGGTCGCGCGCCGTCCGAGTGCCTGCGCCTGCTCGCTCCGATTTTCTCCGCGCTCGGGCACGCGCACGCGCACGGCATCGCGCACCGCGACGTGAAGCCGAGCAACATCCTGCTCGCGCGGACGGAGAGCGGCGTTTCCGCGAAGCTCCTCGATTTCGGCATCGCGAAGGCGATGGAAGCGGACGCGAGCCCGCCGGACGCGACCGCCACCGACGGCACCCAGCGCGTGTTCTCGAAGAGCCACGCGGCGCCCGAGCAATTCGCCGGAGCGCGCACCGGTCCGTGGACGGATTTGCACGCGCTCGGCCTGCTCCTCACCGAGCTACTCACCGACGAACCGCCGTACCCGAGCTCCGACGGCGTCGAGCTCGGGCGCCTCGCGTTCGCGCCCGAACGGCCGACGCCCGCGCGCGCAGGCTTGGACGTGGGACCGTGGGAGGCCGTCATCGCGCGTGCGCTCGCGCTCCGACCGGAGGATCGCGGCAAGAGCGCGGACGAGCTCTACCGAGCGCTCGAGCGGAGCGTCGCCGCGGCCGATCGCGCGCACGCCGCCTCGGCGCAGCGACGCCGCACCGAAGCGCAATCCCCCGAACCGAGCGGCGACGCCGGCACGGAGCGGAGCGCGACGTACTCGCGCGCGACCGAGCTCACGGCGCCCGCCCCGCGCTCGCGCGCCCCGCGCCTGGCCGTCGTCGCCGTCGCGGCTGCGCTCGGCGTCTTCGGAGTCGTTCGCTTCGGCTCGCGCGCGGCGAGCTCGAGCGAGCACGGCGCGCCGGCCGAACACCCCGCGCCGCGCACCGAAACCGCGGCGCCGACGGAGCCCGCGGTGGCGTTCGAGCCGGAGGCGCCGGCAGCGAGCACGCGCATGGCGCCCGAAGCGCTCGGCCCGGACACCGCGAGTTCGGCGGCGTCTGCCGCGCCCGCGACGCGACACGGTGAGCGGCGCGGCGGACGGCCGCTCGCGCCGAAGAGCACGGCGCCGGCCGCGGCGAGCAGCGCGCCTGCGTCGTCGGCACGCGCGCCGTTGCCGTACGTCCTCGAGTGAACGGGCGCTGGCAGCACGCGCCGCACCCCGCCGTAGCAAGGTACCCGAGAAGGCTAGGAGTCGAGTCCGTAGCGCTTGATCCAGCGCTGGATTTGCGTGCGGCCCTTGCCCATGCGGCGCGCGACGGCGCTCACGTTGCCGCCGAGCTCCTCGAGCAGCTCGACGAGACGCGCGCGATTTTTGAGATCCTGCCCGGTGAGACGGCTCATGACGTCGGCGCCCGGTTCGGACGCGGCGGCGCGTTTGACGGCGATTTTTTCGGGCAAATGCTCGAGCTCGATCGCTCCTCCGGGCGCGACCGCGAACGCCGCCGCCATCGACTTTTCGAACTCGCGCACGTTGAGCGGCCAGCGATAGCGGAGGAGCGCGCGCGCCGCCGGCATGCCGAGCGTGACGCCGCCCGCCGCCGCGCCCGCCACGCTCCGCAGCACGAGCGGCAAGAGCGCTCCGAGATCCTCGGGCCGTTCGCGCAGCGGCGGCAGCCTCAAAATGGCCCCGGACAGCCGCGCGAACAGGTCCGCGCGAAACTCCCCGCGCTCGACGAGCCGCTCGAGATCGCCGTGCGTCGCGGAGATCACGTTCAGGTTCACCGAGAGCGGCCGCGTCGAGCCGACGGGCGTCACCTCCTGTTCTTGGAGCACGCGCAGCAGCGACGCCTGGGCGGAGAGCGCAAAATCACCGATTTCGTCGAGAAACAAGCTGCCGCCGTCGGAGCTTCGCACGTAGCCCACGCGATCTTCGCTCGCGCCCGAGAAGGCACCTTTGCGAAAGCCGAAGAGCTCGCTTTCGATGAGCGTCGCCGGCAGGGCGCCGCAATTGACGGCGACGAACGGACCCGTGCGGCCGGAAGCGGCGTGGAGAGCGCGCGCGAGGAGCTCCTTGCCCGTGCCGCTCTCGCCGAGCAGCATGATGGGAACGCGCGCCGTCGCGAGCTTGAGCGCGCGCTCGAAACGCGACGCGAGCGACGGAATGAGCGTGGTCGTGCCGAGCGGCGCCTCGTCGAGCGCCGTGCTCTCGAGCACGAGCGGCGCGCCGACCGGCATGGCCACCGCGGAACGGAAGAAGAAGAGCACGGAGCCGATTTCGATCAAGCTGCCGTCGTTCAGCGCGGCGCGCTCGACGCGCTCGCCGTCGACGCGCACGCCGTTTTTCGAGCCGGTGTCTTCGATCGTCCACACGCCGTCGCTCCGCCGGACGCGCGCGTGGAGCGAGGACACGCGCCGATCGGGCAGCGAAACGCGGAGGAGCCGCTTGCCCGTCGGCGCCGAGATGGGCTCGGCGGCGCGCTCGGAGCCCCGACCGATGACGATTTCGTCGATGCGATCGAGCGAGTAGCGGACGCCGCCCGCGAGCGGGCGCGCGCACTCGACGCAGAGGTAGAACGCGGCGCACGTGGTCGACGACGGAGAGCGTTCGAAGCCGTCGTCGGTGCCGCTGCGCGTTTGGGTGGAGGTCTCGTTCATCCGAGCCGAGACGATTGTAGAGCGAGCCGCTCGCCGCCGCCTACTCGCGTGAAATGGCAGCGTGGCGCCCGCGGGTGCCACAGGTGTCACCACACGAGCGTGGCAGTCGCGCGGAGCCGGCGCG
This sequence comes from Polyangiaceae bacterium, assembly GCA_035499895.1. Taxonomy (GTDB): domain Bacteria; phylum Myxococcota_A; class Polyangia; order Polyangiales; family Polyangiaceae; genus PMG-095. The sequence continues at coordinate 29,376 of DATJXW010000147.1, forward strand.
CGCCTCGAGCGTGATAACATCGCGAGTCGAAAGCGTCGTGACGCGACCTCACTCGCTCGAGCGCACGCGAACGTCGGCGTGGCGCGTGCTCTTCGCGGCATTGCCGCTCGGCGGGTTGGTCGACTGTTCGCACGATTTCGGATTTCTCTCGCGAGCGGAGAGCGGACGCGCGGGCACGCCGGCGCGCGCCGGAGCGCCGAGCGCGAACGGCGGCGGGCGCGGGGGCGACGCGGGCACGGGCGCTCTCGCGGGCGCCGGGACGCGCGGCGACTCGAGTGAACGGGCCGCGGGGGGGCGCGGGCACGACGGCGGCGAGGCCGGCGACTCTTTCACGGCGGGCGGCGGGCGCGACGCGCCGGGCGGCGGCGGAGGCGACCTCGGCGGCGCGGGCGTCACGCGTGGAACGGCGGGCGGCGGCGGCGAAAACTCGAGCGTTCCGGCGGCGGGCGGCGCCGGCGGAGCGGTGCCCGACGAGTGCGCGGACGTCCCCGATTTTTGCCCGGAACCGTTCACCTGCGTGAAGGACGACGTCTGCGAGGTGACGTGGGACGGCACGGTGCCGCGCATGGTGTTGAACGGCAACGCGTGGGTCGACGAGCTCCACGCCGTGGTGCTCACGGACGACACGGGCGCACACGAGGTGAGCAGCGCCTTCACGAGCGATCGCTACTCGGTGCGTCACTTCCGCTTCACGTTCGACTTTTACGTCGCTCCGAGCGGCAGCGCGGACCTCGGCTACGGCTTTCCGCAGGGCTTCACCCTGACGCTCCAGCGCGCCGGCGCGAACGCCCTCGGGCAACCCGACGAATCGCTCGGCTACAGCGGGATTCCCTCGAGCGTCGCGCTCGCGATCGGCATCATCGGCAGCTCCGTCGCGGTCGCGCAAGGCGGCGAGCGCATTCCAGGCGGCGCGACGTTTACCGCGTTGAATTACCTCGATACGCCCGTGAGCGTGGAGGTCGCCTACGACGGACGCACCCTGACCGCCGCCCTTTCGAACAGCGCGGGCGGAGAGTCCGCGGCCTGGTCGTGGGACCTCGACATTCCGGCGGCCGTCGGCGGCGACGACGCCTATTTCGGCTTCACCGGTGCGTCAGGGAGCGATGTCGCCCTCCAGCGCATCGACGACTTCGTGCTCAGTGTCCTGCCCTGAGCCGCGCTCCGCCCCGTCCTCACTGGACGAACGCGACGCCGCGGTACGCGGTGCCGTAGGTCGGACCCAGCACGGTCGCGAAGGTCTCGCTCGTGACGGCGCCGGAGAGCGTCGTCGCGGAGAGCTCGTCGGTAATGGTCACGATCTTGTTCGGATCGGCGCCGTTGTCGGTCGCCGCGCTCGAGGTCGAGGTGGCCGCCCAGAGCGTGACCTTGTCGCCGTTCACGACGCCCGTGAGGTTTCGAAGGCCGATCGTGGTCACGTCGGGGTAAGGCCCGGCCGCGCCGTTCAGGTGAGTGTCGACCTGGCCGACGAGGCCCGCCGTGAGCACGTAGTCGAGTTGCCACGTGCCGCCCACGAGACTCCACTTCTCGAGACCGGCGTGTTTCGCGACGTCCGTCGCGTCGCCCGTGCCTTCGTCCGTGACGTACATCGTCGTCGCGTTGGCGAAGAACACGGCGAACGGCGTGAAGTCGCCGCCCGTCGCCTTGGCCGAATCGGTGGGGAAACCGGGCACGACGCCGATGGTGCTCGTGGCCGCGTTGGCGACCGTCGGCAAGGTTCCGACCGTGTACACGGTTTGCATGCCGTTGCTGCCGCTGCCCTTCGTGAAGTAGAGCGCGCCGCCGAACTCCGTGACACCGCGATAGTTGTTGTCCTTGCCGGGCTTGTCGGGCTTCGCCGTACCGAACGTGTATTGAAGCAGCGGATTGACCTCCGCGGAGTCATTGGCCGGAATGGCCACGTTCGAGGCGCTGCCGTCGATGGGAGCGACCACTTCGAGGCCCGTCGTTTCGGTCACGTCGGGGTTCGTGCCGTTGGCGGCGCCGAACACGGCGGCGTTGCCGTTGTTCGCGTTGCCCACGGCGTAGTAGAGCCCGTTCGAGCCGAGCAGCGCCGAGCGGCCGTTGTTGCCGCCGTAAGCGACCGTCGGCGTGTACTTGAAGTGCCCCGTCTCGTCCATCGAGACGATGGTGCGAGCGAACGCGTAAGTCGCGCCGAAGGCGAACGTGACCGGGTTCGTCGGATCCTGCCCGGCAACCGCGTCCGTATTCGAAACGTCGAGCGCGCCGACGCCGGCTCCCGCATAACCCACGAACACGAGGTGACTGCCGCTCGCGTCCTTCACGAGGTGGAGGCCGAGCTCCGATTTGGAGGGGAAGCTCGTCACGACTTGGTCGGGCGGAACGACGACGGTGCTCATGACGTTGCCGTTCGTCGCGTCGACGTCGCTCAAGCGGATGAGCGACGTGACGCCGAAGCTCGCGTCCACCGACTCGTTGGTCCAAACGTCGACGTAGTCGTTCGCGGCGACGGCCGTCACGGTCGCGGTCGCACTGCCGGCGAGCTTGGTCGTCCCGGCGGCGAGCGACGCGACGGCGCCCTGGGTGTTGTCGTACGTGGTGCTGCTCACGACGAGCGAGCCCGGAACGAACAGGGTGCTCGGCTCGCACGTCACGACGAGCGAGAGCGTGTCCGCGCAACCCGGCGTGGAATCGCCGTCGGAGACCGTGACGCTGAGGGTGACGGGACCGGGCGTATTGCAGGTGAACGTGGGCGTCGCCGAGCTCGGGTCGCTGAAGGAGCCCGACGGAGCCGACCATTGATAGCCGAGAGGCGCGGGGCCGTTGTCGGGGTCGTGCGCCAGGATCGAGACCGCCGTGGGGGAGCCGATGTCGATGTCCGCCGGGTTCGCCGCAGTGCCGTCGGCGACCGGGCACACGTTGACGACACCGTTCACGAGCACGCTCCCGGTGTGCGCCGCCTGGTGACAGTCGAGATGCACGGTCACGGGCGTCGTCGTGTGAGCCGTCACGTCGAAGCTCGCGCTGCCCGCGCACGTGGTGCCGCCGTCCGTGCTCGTGGCGTCGAGCTCGATGGAGTAGCCCGTAGCCGCTGGAATGCCGCCGATCTGCGCCGAGAGCGTGCCGCTCGCCTCGAGATCGAGCGTTCCCGTCTTCGTGAACGCTTGCGGGCCGGTGATGGTGTAGGTCGCGCTCGCGAGCGTCGCCCCGCCGGCGAGCGACAGAGCGACGCCGACGCTGCCGGTAGCCAAACCGGCGGAGCCGGTCGTCGGTCCCTCTCCGGAACACGCCGTCACGAGGACGTTCGAACCAGCCAACACGAACACCAAGACGAATTTCGACACGTTCGACTGCCGCTTCACGCGAGCCTCCTTGACGCGCTGGCTCGTCGCCGGCGCGCGCGGAGAATCGGTCTTTCGAACGACGAGAGTCGAGCAACACTTCGGTTACCGTCCGATGCTGTTAGAGTGCACGCCGCAGCCGGATCCGGCTCGAAAGTGAACCTTCAACGCGCGCCGTCGATTCTTCGTTCGCCGCCCGCTCCGATGTCGATTCCTTTCACGACTTCAGTGATTTTGCGTGAGGAAATTTGCGGATGATGCACGCGTGGTACCGTCGGCTCCGCGTCGTGTCGCCTTGGCGGGCCCTCTGCGTTTGCTTGCCGCTCTTCGGGCTCACGGAGTGCAGTCATGATTTCGAGTTCCTGGTGACGCTCGATGCGGCGGGAGCCGCGGCGGCACCGCAAGCGGGCGCCACCACGGCGGCAGGCGGGCGAAGCGGCTCGAGCTCGCTCGGTGACGCAAACCAAGGCGGGCACTCCGCCGCGGGCGGCGCGAGCGCGACGAACGGCGGCAACCCTCTGAACGGCGGCAACGGGACGAGCGGTCGTGACGGCGATCGACCCGGCGGGCTCGCCGGCGCGGGGGGCGCAAACCACGCGGCAAACGGGGGCATGGGCAGCGCGCTCGAGCGCGGGGGCGGCGCCGCACTCGCGGGCGGCGGCGCCGCGGGCGAGAGTGGAGAAGCGGGCTCGCCGGCGCAAGGCGGTCACGGCGGCGGCGCGCACGGCGGCGCGCCCCAGGGCGGCCGCGGCGGCATCAGCATCACCCCGGTCGGCGGCGACGGAAACGCCGGCGAGCCGCCCGACCTCTGCCTCACGACGCCGAACATTTGTTCGCCGCCGTTCGTCTGCGTGAAGGGCGGCTCCTGCACGACGACGTGGGAAAGCGCGTCCTCGGGGCTCACGCTCAACGGCAATGCCGCGACGGACAGCGAGCACGACTTTCTCTTGAGCGACGCGTCGGGGAGCGAAAAGGTCAGCAGCATTTTCACGAGCGACCGCTACTCGATCGATGCCTTCCGCTTTTACTTCGACTACCGGGTGGAGCCGACCACCGACGCGGACGCCGGCTCGACGCTTCCGAACGGCTTCACGGTCACCATCGAGCGCGCGAGTCCGCAGGCGCTCGGGCAAGGCGCGGAGGGGCTCGGTTACGCGGGCATCTCGCCGAGCGTGGCCCTCGCGATGAACGAGGCGACTCAGACCCTGTTACTCGGGGAAAACGGCGTCATCCCTGCGGAAGGCGTGCCGGTGGAGCGATCCCTCTACCTCGATACGTGGATGAGCGTCGAGGTCGACTACGACGGAACGGAGTTGTCCATCACGCTCTCGAACGCCGAGCTCGAGCTCAACTACGGTTATTATTGGACGCTCGATCTGCCGGCCGTCCTCGGGGGCGAGGACGCGTATCTCGGCGTCACGGCAGCCACGGGCAACGGCGTCGCGCTGCAGCGCATCGACCAGTTCGCGCTGATCCTGACCCCCTGAGCGCCGCGGCGTCACGTCCGCGTTCAGGTGTTCGCTTTGAGCGCCGAAAATTCGCCGCTGCTGAAACCAAACGGCGGCGGTGCTGCGAGCAGCGTTCCGTCACCGTCGCTCACCTCGTTCAACTGGCTCACGAGGTAGGCGAACTTGCGCGAGTAGTTGAGGACGATGACGGGGTTGGCGTTGCAGGCGGCCGCGAGCTTGCGGCCCAAGACCGCGGTGGTAGCCTGCTTTTCGGAGGTCGGCGTGATGTGGGTTCGCACGGTGTTGGTGGCGCTCGCGGTGGTCGGGTGCGGGAGCGCGCGAGACTCGTCCGCAGTCGTGCTCCAAATCTCCGATGAGGACGCAGCCGCGGTCGTCACCGCCAAGCCGGCCGATGAAATCGACCTCACGCTGCACACCATCGGTCCGGGCAACTACGTCGAGACGCCGTCGGTTTCGTCACCGGCGGTGAGCTTCCTCGACGCCTCGTATCCCGCGGCGCAAAACCCCGGTGGGCCGACGCAGCTCTTTCGCTTCGACGCGGTGAGCTCGGGCACCGCCGTCATCACCATCCCCCACACCACGAAGAGCAGTTTCGAGGTCACGATCGCCGTGCGATAAAGCTCCGCGTGGAGGCGAGCACCCGACAATCGGCGCTCCGCATGCGAGCGGCGCTCGAACGCGGCCTTCACGAGCCGGTGTCGTTCCGCCGCGCGCTCGAGCTGGTCGAGCCGGCCGAGCGCGACGGGTGGGTCGACGCCGCGCTCGGGCTCGCGGAGCCGCCGGCGGAGGGGCTCGACCTACCGCGTGGCTGCGTCCCGTACCTGCCGTGCGCGGTGGAGACGTTGCTGCACGCCGTCGATCAGGCGGCGATCCGCGCGACCGACGTCTTCGTCGACATCGGCTCAGGTCTCGGCCGGGCAGCCGTCGTGGTGCACTTGCTCACGGGCGCGCAATCGATGGGTCTCGAGGTTCAGAGCGCCCTGGCGCACGGCTCGCGCGAGCTCGTGCGGCGCTTGCACCTACCGCGAGTCTCGACGCTCGAGGGCGACGCGAATTCACTCGCGAGCTCGCTCGACACGGCCACGGTGTTTTTCCTCTACTGCCCTTTCAGTGGCGAGCGGCTGTCGCGGCTCTTCGCGAGCCTCGAGCCGCTCGCTCGAACACGGACTCTTCGGATCTGCTGCGTCGATCTGCCCTCACCCGCGTGCGCGTGGCTCGTCGCCGAGCCCGAGCAAACGCGAAACCTGCGGATTTATCGCTCGATGAAGCCGGCATAACGCACGAGCGCCCGGCGCACCGCCGACGCCTGTCCGCTCGAGAGCGGCGCGAGCGGCTTGGTCGTGAAAACCACGGCGCCCCGCGCGAGCTTGCGCTGCCAGGTTCCGAGCAGCCGCCCGTCGACGAGCAGCGCCGGCGCGAGCAATTGAAAGGCCGTCACGTGCGCGAGGTCGCCGGGAGCGAGCGCCGCGCTCCGGTCGGCGTACCCGACGAAGAATTCGTCGAAAGCCGGGAGCGCGTGAGCTCGCGGAGCCTCTCGCGTGGCCGCCGGCGGTGGCCGCGACGCGAACCAGTGCGGCTCGTCGCCGAACGACTCGCGTTCGAGGCGCGACCCGGCGAGCCCCACCGCCTCGCGTGCTTCGGCGAGTGTGAGCCCGGACCACCACGCGAAGTCGCGCAACGTCGCGGGTCCGTGAGCGGTGAAGTAGCGTCGCGCAAGCTCGCCGAGCGCCTCCTCACGCGGCCGTCCTTTCGCGTTCGGCACCCACTCTTCGAGCAGCACGAACGTCTGTTGCTTGCCCGCGCGCGGTCCGAAGCAGAGCAGGCCTTCGTGCGCGAAGTGCCAGAGCAGATGGAGCCCGCGTTCGCCTCGCGCCGAAACGCGCGCCGCTTCGAGCGTCCGGTACGCGTCGGGTCGCGCGAGCGCGCGCCCCCCTTCGAGCGCGGCGACGAGCGCGCGCCGGGCGCGTGACAGCGTCGGTGCGTCGAGGCCCAGCTTTCGCAGGCGCGGCGCGGCGCGTGCCAGGGCGCGCGGCGCGAGCAATTCGAGCATCCAGCGCGCGTCCTCGGCGGCGAGAAAATGCAGCGTGCCGCGCATCGGCCACGAGCGAACGATCTCGCGCTCCGCGAGTGCCCGCTCGACGTCCGCTTCCGACACGCCGTTGCAACGCAGCCCGACCGCCCAGAGTGCGCCGAGATAATCTTGGGCCTGAAGCGCGCCGAACCAGGCGACGGCTTCGGCGGCCCGCGCGAACCGCCCGGACGCGAGCGCCTGCGCCTCGAGACGACGGCGCACGAGCTCCTTGGCCTCCGCGCGGCCGAGCGCCAGGTTGCGTTTCACGCCGGAACGCTGCACCCGCGCGACTGCGGCCGCCAGCGCGACGCTCGCCGCGCCTCCGGCGCGCTCAAGGCTTCGGGGGCGCGAGCGGCGGCAGCGTGTACGTGTTCGGTAACGCGAGCGGCCCGTTCCGCGGGAACAGGAAGGCGGGCGCTTGCGACCAGTCGCCGAGATAGATGGCCGTCTGCGAGCCCCCGAGTTGCCCGAGCGCTTTGAAGCCCTCTTCTTGGACGAGCAGGGGCGAGAGCGCGGTCGCCTTGGCGCGGTTGGCCGCGAGCTGCCCTTTCGCGAGGATTTCCATTTCGCGTGCGTCCGCGCGCGCCTTCACGAGACGCGCCTCGGCTTCGGCCTTCTCGACGGCCGTCTTCTCGGCGGCGAGGGCGCGGGCGTTGCGCTCCTTCAGGAGCTCGATTTCGGCGCGGCGCTTTTCGCCGTCGGTGTCGGCGTCGGCGCGGAGCTTGGCCGCTTCGGCTTCGGTCTCGATCTGCGTCCGTTTGCGCAGGGCTTCGGCTTCGATGGCGGCCTTTTGCCGCAGAGCATCTTGCTCGGCGACGAGCTTCTCCCTGACGGCGGTCGCTATTTCGTGCGCGTAATCGACGCCTTCGATCGTCACCGACGCGATCTCGACGTGCTTACCGTGCGTGCGGCGGCGCACCTCGTTTTCGATCTCGTCCTCGATTTTCTCGTTCTTGACCATGAGCTCGCCGTACGCGTGACGCGCGAACACACCGCGCGACGAGCTGCGGAATTCGGGTCCCACGACTTCTTCGTAGTATTGCCGCCCAATCTCGTTGGCGAGGTCGTAGAGCTCCGAGAGAATCGGGCGATAGATGATCGCCAAATGCACGTCCATCGCGAGCCCTTCGCTCGAGACGGTGTGGACGATCTCCTTGTGCGTGGAATACGTCACGTCGAAGTCGTCGACGGAGCCGCAATCGCGGAGCACGCACCAACCGAGGTTGTAGATGCCGGGCTCGAGCACGCGCTGGTGCAAGCCGCCCTCGTGCGGGTCGAAACGCAAGCCGCGATGGCCGGGATTGACCGTGTAATAGGCGCAGCTCGTCGTGGAGAAGACGCATAGACAGCAACACAACAGTCGACGCATGGCGCAAAGCCTTTCTCGATGGGTCACCCGAAGCTCACGGCGGCAGCGACGCCGCGACGAAATCGGCGACTTTGGCGCCGAGCGCGTCGGCGGCCTGACGCACGACGGCCACGCCGTGCTCCGGCGCCGACGGCCCCGCCGTAGCCGCGCGCGCGTGCGTTTGCCCGACGTACGCGCCCGCTCGTTCGCGCAGCGTCGCGCGGGCCGTCAAGTACACCACCAAGCGCCCATCGGTTTGTTCGGCGCGCGCGGCGACGAGCTCGACCAACAGATCGAGCGGGTGTCCGCCGCGCCGGCGCAAGAGCTCGCGGCTCGGCGCAAGGTCGACGTCGACCGCGCGCCGAACGGCGTCGTCGAGATCGACGAAAACGACGCGTTCTCCCGCGGCTCGGAGCGGCAAATGCACGCTCGTCGCGTCGACGTTCACGCGCAGCGGCGAGTCGTTCGCTCCTTCCGCCGAGTTCGGCGCCGCCAGCACCGAAATCGCTTCCGGCGTGCACGCCGCACACACGAGTGACACTGCGAAGGCCCGAAGTGCGCTCACGCCGGCACTGGGCTGCATGCCACGTGCCAAACAGTCTCGCTCCCAATCACTCGCCCGCGCGAAGGCGAAAAGTCCGATAAAGGCCCGGTCACGCGCGGCGCGGGAATGAGTGGCGCGGTGTCGACGGCGACGGCCTCGGCAACAACTATCCGGACGATGGAACGAAATGAGCGACTCCGCGCGACGCGCGGCGGTCCGGCGGCGCTCGAGGGTCGAGGGCGTCCGCTACCAGCGGCTTCACGCGCAAGGCGGGCACGGAACGACCCTGACGCTCGACGTGCGGTCGAGCCTCGAGCTCAGTGTTTGGGCGCTGGTCGACCGACTACGGGAAATCCACGGGGTCGAGCGCGTCTATCCGGATGCGCCGGAGTGAACGCCCGGCCTCCAGCATCCGAATCGAGGATTCGGACGCTGGAGCACCGGACACGGAGACTTACCAGCGATCCCCGCCGCCGCCGCGACCGCGATCACGGCCACGGTCGCCGCCGCGGAACCCGCCGCCGCCGCCGCGACCACCGCCGCCGCCGCCGAAGCCGCGACCGCCGCCGCCCGGACGACGCTCCTCGGCGATGTTCACGCGAAGCGCGCGACCGTCGAGGTCCGTGCCGTTCAGCTGCTCGATCGCCGCGTTCGCTTCCGCGTCGGTCGACATCGAGACGAACGCGAAGCCGCGCGAACGTCCGCTCTCGCGATCGATGACGAGCTTGGCTTCCATCACGGTGCCGCAGCTGCCGAAGACTTGGAGGAGCGTGTCCTCGGTGGTGTGGAAGGCGAGGTTTCCGACGTAGAGTCTATTGTTCATGATGCTGATTCTTTCGATGCGGCCACATCGGGCCTGATGTCCGCGGCGCCCGTACTGCACTAAACGCCGCCCCGGAAAAACGACCTCCGCGATCGCTTCATGGGCGAGGAGCAGACAGACGCATTTTCGAAGGCCCCGATGCTAGCTCCAACCCGGCCCCCGTGCAACCAGCCGAAAGCTTTAGTGTTTCGGGCAGGGTTCCGAGCGCGGCCCGCTCCCCGGGACGAGCCCGCCCTAGCATACCGCGCGGCGCGCAAAATCCAGCGGGGGCCGTCGCGGGCGACGAGCCGGTGCGGAAGGGGCGCGAGTCCGCCGTCGTTCGCCGCGCTCACGACGCCGCGCTCACGACGCCCCGCTCAAGGCGCCCCGCTCGCCGTCGCGGCCCGGGGGCCCTGGCGGCTCAGGCGACCGGTCGGCTCTGGCGAAGTTAAGGAGCGACGCTCATCGGTGGAGTCCGAGTCGCGCGGGGCGCCGTCGCGTCGCGCGGAGCACGGTCGGTGGAAGGAGTGTTTTTTCGACTCGATGTTTGAAAACGCTGGATCCGGAAAGGAGTGTCGGATAGACGGGCAGATTGAGGAGAAGCACATGAAGCTACGTACTGCCTTGCTTGGAGTCATGCTGGTATCAGGTTCACTCGGTGTCGCCTGTGGTGGTGACGATGATTCGTCCCCGTCGGCGGGTGGCGGCGCCGGAATGAACGCGGCCGCCGGTAAAGCCGGCGAGACCGCAGCCGCGGGCAAGGGCGGCGAGTCTTCGGGCGGTAAGGGCAGCGGCGGGGCGAGCTCCGGTGGGACGGCGGGCGGCGAACACACCGGTGGAACCGCGGGTGAACAGGCAGGCGGCGCCGCGGGCGCGGCCACCGGCGGCACCGGCGCGACGTCGGAAGCTGGAGCGAGCGGCCGCAGCGAGGGCGGGGCGAGCGGCACTAATGAAGGCGGGACGAGCGGTCACGGGGAAGCCGGCGCGAGCGGCGCGAACGAAGCCGGGGCGGGCGGCAGTGCGAGCTTCGATTGCTCACGACCGAGCCCCGACGACGCGCCGACGATCACCGTCAACGTGGTCGCGGGCGATCCCCCGAACATGACCGGCGGCGACATTTTCGACGGCGTTTACTATCAGACGAGCGAAGACGACTACAACGGGCAGGATTCCGAAAACGCGCAACGACGCGTGTTCGTTTTCGACCAAGTCGAGCACAGGTTTGCGGACGGGTGGATCGACGGCAGCGACGCGGCTCGTCAGGTGGTCGGCGGCCTCAGCGTGTCGAGCCCGACGTTCACGATCAGTGCTCGCGAGTGCGGCGGTGGCGACGGTACGTTGACGATCAGTTACACCGCGACCTCGACGACCCTGACGCTCATCGATCCGAATCACGCGAATCGCGTCCTGAACCTCGTCAAACAGTGACGGAACCGGGGAACACCCGGTAGCTCGAGGCGGCGCGCTTTCGCGTTCGGCGAGGTGTCAGTGCTCCTGAAGGCTATTTTCAGGAGCCTGATGGCGGGGTTCAGTTGCTGCTCGTCGTCACGTTGGCGACCGGGAACTGAATGCTGCCGGTGCCGCCGCCGACCTCGACGTTGATGTGAACGGAGGCGAGACTGCCGAGCGCCCAGCCTTGGGCCGCCCAGGCCTTGAAGTGATCGCTCACGGTGACCGTGCCGCACTGGTGAGCCGACGCGCGCGTGCTCGTGATGTTCGTCCAGCTGCCGGAGTGGCCGGCTTCGCACGCGTTCGCGCCTCCGGTCCCGGTGGTCGTGCTGGTGGTCAGGTAGTAGGTGGCGCCGTCGATGGTCGCCGTCACGCTGCCGCGCGGCGCGAGACCGTTGAACGAGTCTTCGTTGATGTACCACTCGATGCATGGACTATGCATCCATCCGTACATTCCAATGGACGACCAACCGCCGGAGCTCCCCGTCTTCGATTCGACGAATTGCGCGACGATCGCGCCGTAGTCCGTGTAACTCTTCGAACCGTTGAAATCGAGGCCGAGGTGCGCGAGAAAATCCGAGCTGTTGCTCCACGACGCGGCGAACGCGTGCGCGTTGCTGAAAACGGTGATGCTGCCGCCGCTCCCGTTCGTCCAGATGCCGTAATTGAGACCGTCGGCACTGCCGTTCACGTTGCTGCCCATCTTCGTGTCGCCGCCCGTCGGCATCGCCGTCGTGCAATCGGGACCGTCGCCCGCGGTGCCGGTGCCGGCGCCGCCGCCCATGCCGGCCGCCGTTCCTCCGCCCGCCGGCGCGCCGCCGCCCGCTGAGCGGCCGCCACCCGATCGGCCTCCGCCTCTACCAGCGGTCGGCGCGCCGCCGCCTGCAGTCGCTCCCCCGAACCCGCTGCCGCCGGCGGCGCGACCACCCGCCGGACTTCCGGAGGTGCCGCCCGTCGCGGACGCGCCGCCCGTGCCCGACGCACCGCCCGTTGACGTCACGCTGCCGGCCGCGCCGGTCATCGCGGTTCCACCCGTTCCGGGCGCGCCGCTTCCCGCGCTCGTGCTGCCGCCGACCGCAGCGCCGCCGCTGCCACCGCCGTCCGTTCCGCCGCTCAAACCCAGCGCGGTCGGACTATTGCCGCTGCACCCGAAAGCCGTGCACACACCGCACCACATGCCGACCAGCATCACGACACGTGACCGACCGAAGACGTCTGCTCCAACGATGGTTTGCATCATTGAGGCAGTGCCGCGGGGCGTCCAATTCCGTCCGGAAATCGAAATTTCTCGAGCCCGCGCTCGGTCGGCGCGAGCGATGTCTCCGACTTCACTACAGTAAAGTTCCTGGCTCGCCTCGGTCGAGCGTGTTCCACTCGTCGGGGTTACGGTCGAAGGCCATGCGCTGGTTGCTGCCGACGTGTCTGCTTGCCGCCGCAACCGGATGCGGCAACGCGCGGCCGACCTCCGTCGCGGGGGCAAGCCACGACGGTGGCGCCCCGAGCGCGACGCCGGGAGCAGGCGGCGTCGGCGGCGCGGCAGCAGGATTTTTTTCTGGTGGCGGGCTCGCGAGCGGCGGCCGTTCAACGGGAGTGAGTGGGGACGGAAGCGCGGCCGCGGGGACGACCGGAGGCTCGCTCGTTTACGGGGGGTCGAGCGGAGGTGGAAGCGTCGGGGCGGCGGGAGCGAGTGGAACGGCCGGAACGGGAGGCAGCCCGGCCGCGGCGGGTTCGTCTTCGGAGGGCGGCGCGCCCGGCGGGATGGGAGGCGCTGCGGCGAGCGGCGGAGCGGGCGCCGCGACGGGCACTCCGGACATCTGCTCTTTCCAGATCAGCGGGAGTCTCAGCACCGATATCCCGACGGTGGGACTCGTCGATTGGTCCACCGATTTGGCCGGCATCACCGCCGCGCGCATCGAATTCTCGCTCGACGACCCGCGCGACGGCGAGCTCAACGTCGGTAGCGGCGGCCCGATTTCCGTGAGCGACTCACGCGCGCTGCTGCTCGGCCTCAAGCCGGGCCGCAGCTACACGTATCGCATCGTGGCGACCGCGGGGGCGACGACCTGCGTCAGTCCGGATCAAGCCTTGACGACGTCGGACGCCGGTTTGCCGCCCGCCGTCACTCGAGACGCCGGTGCGCTCGCCGCGTCGCGCGCGAACGGCTTCATTCTCGCGTGCGGTTACAGCGGCGGAGAGGCCGTGATCGTCGATACGGACGGCGACATCGTGTGGTGGACGGCGGTGGACTTCGACTGCAGTCGCGAGCAGATGGATTGGGACGGCGCGAGCATGTGGCTGCTCGACGCGAACCCGACCGACGACGGCCAGGGCGGCGTGCGGCGCGTGCGCATGGACGGAAGCGGCATGGAAACGATCGCCGGGCTCGAGCTCGCTCATCACGACTTCGCCGTCCTCCCGGGCGGCACGACCGCGTTTCTCTTCTGGACGAACGCGAGCGACGAGTCGAGTGATTTGGTCGAACGCTCCGCCGACGGCACGCTGCAAACGCTCGCGCGCCTCGACGCGAGCACGTTCGGCACCACCACGAGCCGCTATCACACGAACGCACTCCGGTACTACGCGAGCAACGACAGCTACAGCGTGACCGACATCTCGCTCTACGGCGTCTTCGAGTTGAACCGCGCGGGGCAGCTACTCGAACGAGCGAGCGGCTTCGAAGGGATCCACGGACACGAGCTCTTGCCGAACGGCAATCTGCTCTATTTCCAGGCGTACAACGGCACGACGGCGAGCTCGGGCCCGTCTCCCGTCTACGAGTATGCGTTGAACGACCAGGCAGGACAGATCACACCGAACCTCGTGTGGACCTACGTCGGAGAGGACGATCAGCTCTCGAGTTTCGTGCTCGGCGACGTGCAGCGCCTCGACAGCGGCAACACGCTCCTCACCTACTCGACCGGCGAGATGATTCGCGAGGTCACCCCGGCGGGCGACGTCGTCCAGACCCTCACCTTCCCGAATCAGATCGGTTATACGACGTTCCGCAAGACTCTCTACGGACCGCCGCAATGACGGCGACACGCCCTTTGCGTTTTCAGTCACGCTCTTTTCGTGCGCCAATCTCGGCGCTCGCCTTCGCGGCGGTGCTGTCCCTCGCGGCCCCGGCCGGCGCGGTCACGCTCGCGTGGAAGGGACTCACCTGGCAAGTGACGAGCGGCGCGATGGCCGGCGTGTGCGCGGGCGATCCGGCCAACGTGAGTGTCGACGCGAGCGGCTACCTCCACCTCAGGATCTCCAAAAACGGCAGCACTTGGTCCGCCGCCGAGCTTTTCACCACCGAAGAGCTCGGCTTCGGGACGTTCCAATGGCAGATCGACGGGCCGATCGACGTCCTCGATCAAAACGTCGTCGTCGGGCTCTTTCCGTACGGGCCACAAGCCGGCATCGGCGCCGACGGGACCAACGAGATCGACATCGAGTATGCGCGCTGGGGAGAGCCCGACGGTCCGAACGGCGACTTCACCGATTACCCGGCGTCCGGCAAGACCGTCGGCGAATCGAGTTACACGTTCTCGCTCGCGGGCTCCACGCTCTCGACCTCGCGCTTCGTCTGGTCGAGCACGGCCATCACCGATTTTCTCTTCGCCGGCCTGGTCGACGTCGCTCGAGCGAGCGGCTCGCTCCAGAGCTTCACGTACATGCCGTCGAACCCGGCGACCAACATCCCGCAGCAAGCGCTCCCGCTCGGGATGAATCTCTGGTGTTTCGACGCGCCCCCGTCCGACGGCAACCCGGTCGAGATCGTGATTCGCGATTTCGTGTTCGTCGCCGAAGGGACCGAAACGGGCGGCGGCGGGGCGGGCGGCGACGGCACGCTGCCGGGAGCGGGCGGGAGCAGTGCCGGAAGCACGAGCCACGGCGGCACCGGCGCGCTTGCAGGGAGCTCCGGCCGCGGCGACGGCGCGAGCGGACGCACCGGCGGCGGGGGACGAGCCGGCGGCGGTGCGCCTCAAACCAGCGGCGGCGCGAGCGAGAGCGGCGGAGCACCGAGCCCGGGCGCGGGCGGGTCGGGCACGGCGCACGGCGGCGCAGCAGGGACGAGCCAGGGACTCGCAGCGGCCGGTGGTGCGCCGACGAGCGGGACGACGAACGGCGGGACGACGAACGGCGGGGCAGCCGTCGGGATTTCCGGCGCCGCGAGCAGTGACGCCGCGCCGCGTTCTTCGAGCAATTGCGGCTGCCGGGTCGGCGGCTCCGAACACCCGTCGCAGGGTGCCGGCGTCTTCGGCGCCTTGCTCGCGTGGACGCTGTCGCGACGGCGGCGGCGCGCGACGCGGTCGCCAATGTAGGTTCGTCTCGCCGGCGGGCGGTCGCCGAACCTGATCATGGCTCTTGGCACCTGCCTTGCTTAAGGTCGAAGATCACGCTGCGTACGCGGCGTCCTTCACGATGCAAAGCAGGAAGCTACTTCAGTCTTTCTTTCCGCGCGCCGCGCGCCTCGACGTGCCCTTCGCGACCGCGATGCGGCGCACCCTGGCCCAGGGCTACGACGCTCGCGCGTTTCGAGCCGATTTGTTGGCGGGCATCGTGGTCGGCATCGTCGCGCTGCCGCTCTCGATGGCGCTCGCGATCTCGGTCGGGGTCCCGCCCCAGCACGGCCTCTACACGGCAATTATTGCGGGGGCCGTCGTCGCGCTCGCGGGTGGCTCGAAATTCCAGGTCACCGGCCCGACCGCCGCGTTCGTCGTCGTCCTCGCGCCCATCGCGTCACGGCACGGCCTCGCCGGGCTGCTCACGGCCGGGCTGCTCGCCGGGATTCTGCTCGTGGCGATGGGCGCCGCGCGGCTCGGGCGACTGATCCAGTTCATCCCGCATCCGGTCACCACGGGCTTTACCGCCGGCATCGCGACCGTGATCGCGACGCTGCAGCTCAAAGACGCGTTCGGCCTGCACATCGACCGAATGCCGGAGACGTACCTCGAGAAGGTGCGGGCGATCTGGGCCGCCCGGCAGACGGCATCGCTGCCCGACGCCTTGATCGCGCTCGTGACGATCGGCCTCCTCGTCGAGTTGCCGAGACTGGCGCCGGCGTTGACACGGCGGGTCCCGGCGCCGCTCATCGCGCTCGCCTTCACTTCGATCGGGATGGTGCTGGTTCACCATTTCGCGCCGTCGATCTCCGTCGCGACCATCGGCAGTCGCTTTCACACGACCGTCGGCGGCAGAGTCGTCCCCGGCATCCCTCCCCTGCCGCCCTTGCCCGGGCTGCCCTGGGGGTCGGGAGGGCTCTCGCTCAATGCCGTGAGCTCGCTCGGCTCCGCGGCGTTCGCGATCGCGATGCTGGGCGCGATCGAGTCGTTGCTCTCCGCCGTGATTGCCGACGGCATGACCGGGAAAAAGCACGACCCCGACGCCGAGCTCGTCGCGCTCGGTCTCGGCAACATTTTGGCGGCCTTTTTCGGCGGCATCGCCGCGACCGGCGCGCTCGCGCGCACCGCGACGAACGTTCGCGCAGGCGCGCGCTCGCCGCTGGCCGCGGTGTGCCACGCCGTCGTCGTGCTGCTCGCGGTGCTCGTGTTCGCGCCGCTCCTCGCCTACGTCCCCATGCCCGCGCTCGCTGGGCTCCTCCTCGTGGTCGCCTGGAACATGTCGGAGCGCCGCCACGTCGCGACGATCCTGCGCATCGCCCCGAGGAGCGACGTGCTCATCCTCTCGAGCTGCTTTTTGCTCACGGTCGTCTTCGACATGGTCGTCGCCGTTTCGTTCGGCGTCGTCCTCGCCTCGCTCTTGTTCATGCGGCGGACGGCCGAGCTCACGCGCTCGCGTCTCTTCGACGGCTCGACGGCCGAGACGGACACGGAATACAAGCTGCCGCCGGGCGTCGCGCTCTACGAAGTCGCCGGGCCGCTCTTCTTCGGCGCGGCGCAAAACGCGATGGGAGCGCTCCAGACCGGCGGCAGCAGCAGCAAGGTCGTCGTCCTGGCGCTCGGAAACGTGCCCTCCATCGACGCGACCGGATTCGTCGCGCTCGAGAGCGCCCTGCTCCGCCTGCGCCACGCGAAAAAGCAGGTGGTCCTGACCGGGCCCTTGCCGGAGCCTCGCCGCGTGTTCGAGCGCGCGAACCTGCCGCAGCATCACGACCACGTCCATTTCGCCGAAACGCTCGACGACGGCATCGCGCTCGCCGCGCGCCTCGTCGCGGGCGACGCCGTCGGCGGTGCGTTTCAGAGCTCGAGGCCCGTCGATCTGCGCAGTTGAGCGGCGCGCAAATCTTGCCGCCTCCAGCGCACTCGACGGCAAAGCCTGCGGCCCGCGCGTTCTCGGCGGCACCGGCGCCGAAAGGGCGTTTCCTTCATTTTCGGCTCGTCGGACCGTTCTTGAGCGGTGAAAGACAAGCCCACGCCGCGTCTCGAACCGATACGCGAAAACGGGGAGAGCGAGACCGCGCCGCCATGATCCGAGAGGGTTTAGAAGAGGATAGACCGAAAGCGCACGCGTCGCCGCTGCGCGCGATGCTGATCACCGTGGCCGTGATCTTCGGGGTGGAGCTCGGCATCATGTTTCTGTTCGAGTTCGTGCCGCACCTCGCCGCGAGCAGTGAAGCGCTGGTGGACGCGTCGCTCTTGTCGCTCAGCGCGGTGCCGGTGCTCTACCTCGCCTGGTTTCGCCCGCTGACGCGTGAAACGGCAGCGCGCGAAAAGGCGAGTCACGTGCTCGCCGAGCGCGCCCTCACCGACGCGCTCACGGGCCTGCCGAACCGACTCGGCTTTCAAGAGGGCATTCGCCGCGCGATTCACAGCGCGAGTCGCGTGAACGAGGCCTTCGCGATCGTCGTCTTCGATCTCCGGCGCTTCGGTGACGTGAACGGCGCGCTCGGACAAGACCGGGGCGATCTCGTGCTCAAGTTGCTCGCGCGACGGCTCGACGGCAACACGGGCACCCGCGGTTTCGCGTCGCGTCTCGGCTCGGACGTGTTCGGCGTGCTGCTCGGCGGCGTGAACCTCGCTCGCGCGCGCGAAGCGGCCGAGCGCCTGCAGGAGCTGGTCGACGCTTCGTTCGTCGTCGACGGTGTTTCCGTCGAAGTCGAGTCCCAGGCGGGCTTCGCCGTGTTCCCGACGCACGGTGACGACGCCGGCCGGCTCGTTCAATTCGCCGAAATGGCGCTCCAACAAGCCAAGCGCCGCGGTGAGCGCTGCGGGAGCTATCACGACGACGACCAGGCGCGCACGCGCCGCCGGCTCGAGCTCGTCGCTCGGCTCCGAACGGCCATCGAGCACGGAGAGCTTTCGCTCGTCTATCAGCCGAAAGTAGACATCGAATCGCGAGCGTTCGTCGGCGTGGAGGCGCTGGTGCGCTGGTCCCACCCCGAGCTCGGGCCGGTGGCCCCGAGCGAGTTCGTCCCGCTCGCCGAACAGACGAACCTGGTCAAGCCGCTCACGTCGTGGGTGCTCGAGGAGGCGGTGCGACAGATGGCCGCGTGGAAGTCGACGGGGCTCCTCGTCAAAGTCGCCGTGAACCTCTCCGCGCGCAACGTCGCGGACGAATCTCTGCCGGACCGGGTGCGCGACGTGCTCCGGCACTGGGACGTCGAACCAGGCCAGCTCACGCTCGAAGTGACCGAAAGCGCCGTGATGGCCGACCCGGAACGGGCCGGTGACGTCCTCGAACGGTTGCGCGACCTCGGCGTGAAGCTCTCCATCGACGACTTCGGCACCGGCTACGGCTCGCTCGTGTATCTGACGACCGTCCCGGCGAGCGAGCTCAAGATCGATCGCCGGTTCGCCTCCAACGTGGACACGAGCGAGGCGAGCGCCGCGGTCGTCACGGCCGTCGTCGGACTCGCGCACCGCCTCGGTCTCAAAGTCGTCGCCGAAGGCGTCGAGAGCCAGAGTGCTCTCGCCGAGCTCGGGCGGCTCGGGTGCGATCAAGTTCAAGGCTACTTGGTGAGTAAGCCGCTCCTCGGCACCGAGATCCTCGCCTTTGCGACGCAACACGCGTTCCGCATGCTCGGCGTGCCCTTCAAGCGCGACGTCCTCGTGCTCGAGGCCACGCAGAGCGCGCCCGCGTCGAAGCCGTCGAAGGCGCCGCTCCGCGAGTCCTTGCGCGCGATTCGAGTGGCGTCGGCGCCTCCGTGAACGGCCGCTGCGCGTGCCCGGAGCGCAGTTATTGCGCCCAATCCTCAATGTGCTTGCGCTCCGCGCAAATTATGCGCGCAGGCGTCAACGGCCTTCCAACGAAAATAGTGCGGTAAAAACCGCCACTTGTGAATGAATTGCGTCCGCGGGTGCGGACGGCATGCTTCTCGCTTAGGTGGAGGGAGTCGAGGCAGTTCGCCTCGGCACGGAGAGCCATGAGCAAAGGCAAGATCTTGGTGGTGGACGACGAGCCGTCGGCTCGGTCGGCGCTCGCGGAGCTGCTACGCGGTGAAGGCTACGAGGTCGACACGGCCGGCGACGGCTTCAAGGCGCTCGGCAGACTCGAGGAGTCGAGTCCCGATCTGGTGCTCACCGACCTCAACATGCCCGGCATGGACGGCGTGGAGCTCTTGCGCAAGGTGAAGGAGCTCGACGCGGAGCGACCCGTGGTGTTGATGACGGCGTTCGGCGGCGTCGAGACCGCCGTGAGCGCGATGCGCGACGGGGCGGCCGATTACCTCATGAAGCCGCTCAACACCGAGGAGCTCTTCATCGTGCTCGAGCGCGCCGTCGAGCGAACGAGGCTCAAGCGCGAGGCCGCGGAGCTTCGCGAGCGGCTGAACGATCGCTACTCCTTCGACAACATCGTCGGTTCGTCGCCGGAGATGCAGCGCGTGTTCAAGGCGGTGGCCCAGATCGCGCCGAGCCGCGCGACGGTGCTCCTCACCGGCGAGTCCGGCACCGGCAAGGAGCTCGTCGCCGCGGCGATTCACCATCACTCACCCCGCGCGAACGGTCCGTTCGTGAAGCTCCACTGCGCCGCTCTCGCCGAAAGCTTGCTCGAGAGCGAGCTCTTCGGCCACGAGCGCGGCGCCTACACGGGCGCCGATCGAAAACGCGAAGGCCGCTTCGAG
>DATJXW010000148.1:0-12704 GCA_035499895.1 Polyangiaceae bacterium
TGTGAGTGCGTCGAAGGGATGGGTCACAGGGGTCCCACCCATCGACTTCGCTAACATTTTTGCGAACTTGAAAGGATTTTCTGCGGGATTGAAGGCGCTTGCTGCCAACGGTACGGCGCAGAAGCAATACAATGGGTTGACACTGTCAGGCACAGATCCGAATTTGAATGTGTTCGCCGTCGATGCAAAGCTGTTCCAAGGAACGACGTCGATCACTCTGAACGTGACCCCGGCTTCCACTACGATCATCAACGTGGGAGGGGCCGCGATAGCCATCGACTACGCAGGCATCAACGTGAATGGACAGGATCCAGGGAAGATCCTGTGGAACCTCTACGAAGCCACGACCTTCGAGAACAAGGGCATGTCGTTCGTGGGGTCGGTGCTGGCGCCATTTGCGACGGCGAACCTGCAATCAGGTAGCATGACCGGCACGCTCGTCGCTGCCGCTGCCAACGTTCAATCGGAGATGTACTTCAAGCCGTTCCGCAACAATTCGCTGGTGCAGTAGGGCCAAGTCGTCGCTGAGAAGCTCACCGCCCGCTCTCGAGAATGGTCCGGACGGCGGTGCTCGCTCGATCGACGAGCTTGACCGTCAGATCGATCGCTTCGCTGTAGCGGTAGATGCCCGCTTGGAGCGCGATTAACGTGCCGGCATCCATCGGCGCGCCCGCCGCGTGCGCGACCCCGCGGACGAGCGTCTCGCCGTGGTCGACTTCGCGCGCCAGCTGCCGCCAAATCCGCGCGAAATTGGCGTTCGACGCTCCCGCCGGCGGGGCCTGAGCCTGCTCCGGCGCCGGGGGCGCGAGGGCGGCTCCCGCGTCGAGGCGGACGCCGTCGAGGGAAACGGACATGCGGGTCCATCGGCCCGTTGACGGCCGAGTTGCTAATTGTTCGGCGCGCCGCACACGAGCCACTGCAAGAGCTCGGTGCGCTCGGTGTCCGTGAGCGGGATGCCGCCGTCAGCCGGGGGCATCTCGCAGCGATAGATCTGAGTCTCGACGAGTTGCGTTTGCTGGCTCATCTCCGCCTGGGTCTCGAGCACCACGCTCGAATTCGGGTTGCCCTTGAAGTGGCACCCGAGGCAACGCGCTTCGACGAGCGGCGCGATGTCCGTCGCGTAGCTCGGAGCGTTCGTCGCGCAGGCGTCCTTGGTCGGGAGGCCAGCCTTGCAGTCCGGCGGCGTGCTCGCCGGACCCGGCGAAGTCCCGCAACTCGTGGCCGCCACGAAGACGAGCGCCCGAAAAAAACGAGCACTCGTGCGCAGCATACGTCTCGAGGGTGTGCCGAAGCCCGGCTCGGTGCAAGCGCGGACCCATGGCGACCGCGCCGTTTCCGGGTACGCTTGCGTGCCGCGTGATGTTGCGTTTCGCCTTCCTGCTCGGAATCTTCAGCGCCGCCGCGCTCGTAGCGACCGGCGGTTGTTCGAGCACGTCGCCGACGCTCTCCGCCGACGACGCCGGTGCGCTCGGCGGCGAGGGCGGCTCGTTCTCCGGCACCGTCTCCTGCGCCGACGACCCGCGCGTCGACACCTACACGGCGAAGCTCGTGAAGCCGGGTGACAAGGGCGTCCTGAGCTTCGAGCTCACCGAGAGCGACCCGGCGCCGCCGGCGAAGGGCGCGAACACCTGGACGCTCACGATCACCGACGCGGACGGCAACGCGATGAACGGCACGCTCGCCGTCGATCTCTTCATGCCCGATCACGGTCACGGCACCTCCGTGCCGCCGGTCGTCTCCTTCGACGACGCGGCCGGGACGTACACGGTGAAGCCCGTCTACCTCTTCATGCCGGGCGTCTGGCGCATCACGCTCGATTACTTCGCCGAGCCGACCGACAAGAAGCCGCTCGACGAAGCGATTTTCTATTTCTGCGTCGAAGGTTGAAGCGCCGCTACGGCACGCAGATCGTGTGGTTCGTCGCGGGCACCGTGTCGGCCATGAAGTTCAGCGCCGTGTCGCTCTTGCACGACATCGGCAAGCCGTCCGCGACGAACGACTGCGCCGCGGTGTCGGGCGTCCAATCGAGCTCGTTGCCGAGCGTGTAAGCGGCGAGCGCGTCGCGGAGCTCCGACACGGTGTACGTGTCCGTATCGACCAGGTCGCCGCTCGCGACGAGATCGTCGAAGACGTCGAGGCCGAACGGCGCGAGCTTGAGCGAGACGGTCACGCGATCGGGATACGCGCTCAAAAAGCCGTTCGGGTCCCGCGGATACTTCTGGAGCACGTGGCTCTGATAAAAGCGAGGGTCCGTCTGGTCGAACGTCGCTTGCCCGGGCAAGAGATTCGTCTCGTACGAGGCCGCGTCCCAAAACATGTGGGTGGGCGCGCCGTTCTCGTCGAGCAAGCAGTCGCGGATCGACCAGACGTCGGGATCGTCGAGCTCGGTCACCGAGGTGCCGTCCGGGACGTCGCCGCTCGAGTAGATTTGATCCTGGCCCGAGTACGCCGCGACCTCGACCCAGGCGCGCCGATCCTGCGCCGCGCCGCTCGGGAAGCTGTGTCCGGCCGCGACGTTGTCGAGAATGACGCGCACGTCCGTGACCGCGCCCGCGCCGCGCACGCAGACGGCGCTCTGGAGCGAGGTGTCGAGAAACGACTGCACGGCGGTCTTGAGGTCGTCACTCGCGCCGGTGAGCGGCACGTCGACGCCGGGAAACGTGTGGTCGTGCGTGCGCCGCGCGAAGACGCCGGGTGCGTCCGCCGCGGGCTCGAGGTTCGTGCTCTCGTTCATGTGGCACTGCCCGCACGTGTCGCCCACGGCCGGCTGGGAAAAAACGGTGTCCTTCCACTCGGCGAAGGTGCGTTCGATGTGGGCGCCGTGCCCGTTCACGATGTCGTGACAGGCGCCGCACAACGTCGCCGACGCGAGCTGGTCACGATCGTGCAGGTTCGAACCCGTGGAGGCGTGCGCCGTGTTCGCCACCGGGTCGGTGTACTCGCCGCGCATCGTGTCGTCGGTCGCGAGGGTGAGCGGGTCGTCGTGGCTGCCCGTGACCTCGTTCACCGTGTGACAGAAGAAGCAGGTGACGCCCTTGAGCTTCGCCGGCACGTCCGCGAGGTTCAGCCCGTCCGTCGTCGCCCCGGTGCGGACGGCCATCGGCGCGTGACATTTGACGCAAAAATCGCCGATCTGCGCTTCGCGCTGGCCGCGCGCGTTCATCGCGACGAAGAGCGGGTCGTCCGAGGCGTACGCATGCATGCTGTTCGCCCACTGCGCGTATTGATTCGGGTGGCAGTTCGCGCACGTCTGGGGGTCGAGCAAGGTGTCGCGATCCAAGTACGTCGGCCCGGGCTTGCTCGGCGCGCTGCCGTCACCGCACGCCGCGCTCACGGCGCTCGCCAAAAACACCAATCCACGGAGCTCGAGCAGTCGGGTTCTCTTCATCGCGCCGCTCCCATCGCGATCCATTGCTCGATGTCGCAGCGGGCGCCGGCGTCGAGCGGCGTGGGTCCGGGCGGCATGCGCACATCGGAGCTATTGGCCTCGAGACGCTCGACCAGCAAGCTGCAGCTCGGATCCCCCGGGATCACTCGCGCCCGCCCGTCCACTTGACCGAGGAGGCGCGCGTAGGTGTCGTCGGGGTCCTCCATCACGAGGTTGCCCATCGCGGCGTCGGCCGTGTGGCAGGTGCCCATGCCCTGCGCGCACGTGGGCTGCAGAATCTTCGTGAAGATCGTGTCGAACACGGGCGGATCGTAGAGTGGGGCGCAATCGGCGCGAAGCCCCGAGACGCACTGAGAGCCGCTTTTGGGTTGGGGCGCGCCGCACGCGACGAGCGCCACCGTTCCGGCGGCGAGCACGAGCGCCGAGAGGCGATGGCGCTCGCTCCTCGGCACGCAGCGCGGCACTACGCCGACCGCCCCGCGCGCGCCGAACGGCGCCGCACGAACGCGGCGACCGCGAACGCGAGTGCCCACGCGGCCTCGTCCGGCGCGCGTGCCGGCGCGCGCACGGCGCAGCCACCGCCGCTCTTCGTCGCCGGGGTGCTCGACGGAGCGGGCGTGCCGCCGCCGGCGTTCCCGCCGCCGCCGGCCTTCGTGCCGCTGCCGCCAGTCGCGGCGGTTCCGCCGTTGCTCGACGTGCCCGAGCCGGCGTTGCCCTCACCGGCGGCGCCGAAGCAGCCGGTGTACGGCTCGACGTCCGGCGGAGCGCACTCGCTCGCTCCGATTTGATCGCGCACGGCGGGCCACGCGTCGGGGCACGCACTGCCGATGCTCGTGTCCGAGCCGCACGCCGCGGGGCCGCGGATGCACGTGAGATCGACGACGCGCTGAAAGCTCGCACCGAGATCGTCGGAGCGACCGACGATGAAGCCGTCGACGCCCTGGTCACCGCAGCCGAAGAGGCCCGACGCGCTGAAACTCAGGCACGACGGACCGCCGCAGGCGACCTGCTCGAAGTCGAGCGTCTGCGCGTCTGCGCGAAAGGTGCCGTCGTACGAGTTGCTCGCGATGACGGTGGCGCCGTCCGGAGACACCGCGAGGCCGAGCGCCGGCACTTTCGTCATGAGCGGCGCCACGAAGGTGTCCCCGCCGTCGTGCGTCACCTCGACCATCGAGGGTTCGCCGTCGAGCCGGACGTAGACGGTCTTCGAGTCGGTCGGGTCGACGGCCGCGATGTAAGGACGGTGCGACGTGCTCGTGTTCGGAACGGGCAGCGTGGCGAACGTCACGCCGCCGTCCGTCGAACGGAGCAGCGCACCCTGCGTGCCGGCGAGACCGCTCACGTAGACGACGCCGGCATCCGTCGGAGCGACGTCGACCGTCGCCGGAATGAACGCGGAGACGACGTCGCCGACCGGTGCGAACGTCATGCCGCCGTCGTCGGTGCGCCACAATTGCGTGTCCGTTCCCGACAGACTGACCGCGACGGCGCCGTTCGGATCGGTCGGAATGCGCGCGAGGTCGAGGACCATCGCGGTGACGCCGCTCGCCGGCTGGAAATCGCAGCCGGCCGCGTCGCTCCTCATGATCCCGTTCGGCGTCGCGAGCAGGATCACGCCGCCCGGCAGTACGGCCATGGGCGGCTCGACGTCCTTGTAGCCCATGCCTTCTTCACACAACCAATCCCAAGTCGCGCCGTGGTCGCGCGTGACGAGCAGCCCGAACGTCGAACGGAGAACGAGGTGGTCGGGGTCGCTCGGGTCCGGAACGAGCTGGCTCACGGTCGGAAACGCGCCGTTCGCCAAGGCGTCGCGCGGGGCGCCGCAGAGGCCGGCGAAGGCCGTGAGCCCGACGAGAAGGAGGTCGATCGCGCGTGAACGACTCACAGGGACCTCCGGAGGGGTTCACCTAGCATGCGGTGGGCCAAAGCGAGACTTCACTCAGATTTGGGCCGCAAGCTCCCGTCTTCAACCAGGATTTTACGGCGCGCGGCCGGCCTTGCAGCCGGGCCCGGGCGTTTTGCGAGTTGCGAAACGAAGCGGGGTCATGCTCCTCTCCCGGTCGTTTCGCTCCAATCCCGGAGCGAGGACCCAGGAGCCCATGCCGCGCCTTACCGATTACGTCGTCTTTAATGATCAGAAGTTGGCCCGTCGCTACGCGAATTCGCCGATCCCGATGGCAACGCTGTACGAGGCTTACTTCGACGGCGACCTGGACATCCCGGGCGACATCTATGCGCTTCTGCGCAGCCGCAACGACTTCGTGAGCTGGCGCCTCACGCGCGATCACCTGCGCTGGGCCGTCACGAATTTCATTCCGGAAGTCACGATCCACTCGAAGAGCCAGGATCAGCGCATCGTCCGCGAGCACTACGATCGCGGCAACGATTTCTTCGGCTGGTTCCTCGGCGAACGCATGGTTTACACGAGCGGTTTCTTCGAGAGCCGCGCCGACTCGCTCGAGCAGGCGCAGGACAACAAGATGAACCTCGTGTGCCGCAAGCTCGGCCTCAAAAAGGGCGAGCGTCTGCTCGACATCGGTTGCGGCTGGGGCACGCTCACGCGTCACGCGGCGGTGAATTTCGGCGCGGACGCGACGGGCGTCACCATCGCCGAGCGCCAGACCGAGTTCGGCAACAACCGAATCCAGCAGGCCGGCGTGGCCGATCGCGCGCGCATCCTCTGCTGTGATTACCGGGACATTCCGAAGCAGCGCTTCAACAAGATCTCGAGCCTCGAGATGGTCGAGCACGTGGGCGTGAAAAACCTCGTCTCCTTCTACGAGCTCGTGCGCGACCTGCTCGAGGACGACGGCCTCTTCCTCTTGCAGTGGACCGGGTTGCGCCGCGGTCTCCGCCCGGAGGATTTGATCTGGGGCCTGTTCATGAACAAGTACGTCTTCCCCGGTGCCGACGCGAGCCTCTGCCCGTCCGCTATGTTGAAGGCGATGGAGAAGGCCGGCTGGGAGACGCACAGCGTCGAGAACATCAGCATCCACTACGGCTTTACGATCAAGCGCTGGCACGACAACTGGATCGCGAACCGCGCCGCGGTGACGGCGGCCTACGGCGATCGCTGGTACCGCATCTGGCACTTCTTCCTCGCCTGGTCGGTGCTCATCGCGGAGCAGGGCAACGCCGCGTGCTTCCAGGTCGTCCTCAACAAGAACATGGACGCCTTCGACCGCACGCGCTGGGTCGATCAGAGGACGACGGTGCTCGGCGATCGCGCCACGTTCTCGCCGAGCCAAGCCGCAGCCGAGTGAGGCAACGACCCTGCGGCGCTCGCCGCGGGTTTTCATGACGGGCGTCGCGTTTGCGGCGCCTGTCGTGCATTTGCGGTCACTCGACCGAGAAGCTCTTCGCGACCGTGACGGGATCCCCCGCGAAGGCCGGGACGCGCACGCCGCGGAACAGGCGCGCCACGCACGAGCCGACCGTCGTGCCGGCGAGATCGCCCGTGACCGCGACGGAGGTGGGGCGGCCGCTCGGCGCGAAGGTGATCGACACCTTGCCGTTACCCACCGGGCCCCCCATTTCTTTGCAGCTCGAGGCGTTGCCCGACGCCGCCGTGAGCACTTCCTTCGCGGTGGCGGTGTCGAACGGCGCGGACGCGGCGGTCGAGGCGGCGGCTTCGTGGTCGGGCGCTTCTTTCGCAGGCGCTTCGTGCTCGGTCGCTTCGTGGGTTGCGGCTTCCTTCGCGGTCGCTTCGTGCGTTGCCGCTTCTTTCGGAGCGTGCGTGGTGGTGGCACCGTGAGGGCTCGCCGCCGCGGCTGATTTCGAGCCGCTCGCCGCGGGGGCCGCGCTCGCGCTCGGCGCCGCGCTCGCCGACGCCACGGCGGACGCCGACGCCGACGCCGATGCGGATGCCGACGGCGCTGCGCTGCTCGCCGTTTCGCTCGCGCTCGCCGACGCGCTCGCGGCCGGCTGACTCACCGCGCTCGTCGGGGGCGCCGGCAGCGCGAGGCCCGCCTTGAGCAAGAGCTCGCGCAGCGCTCCCGTTCGCCAGCCGATCGCGCCCGCACCGCCGAACGCCACGAGCACGAGCACGTAGAGCCAGGCGCGCGACGAGCGCTTGCCGCCCTCGTCGGCGTAGGGCGTCAGCGACGCGAGCGCGGGCGGCGGCGCGGTGATGGGCGCGGTGAAGTCGGGTGCGGCGAGTGCCGGCGCGATGCCGCCGCCCGCCGGCAGGGAGCTTCCCGTATCGACGAGCAGCGATTCATCGCGGCGAGCGGGCGGCGCGGCGCGCTCGGGGCGCTTCTGCTCCTGCTTGAGCAGCGAATCGAGCGAGAAAAGCACCGACGTCTCGTTGCGGGCGCCCGTGAGGCGCGGGGAGTCGTATTCGTAGGGAGACGCCGTGGCGGCTTGCGCCTGCTGGTCCTCTTCGCTCCCGGCGTGGGCTTGGCGCGCGAACAGATCCTCCCGCGGCTCTTCCACCGGACGCGCCGAGCGCGCCCGCGTCGAGGTGCGTTTGGCGCGCGCCTGCTCCTCGCGCGTGGCGCGCGCCGGTTCGCTCGGTCGCGTCTCGCGCGGGGGCTGCGAGCTCGCGCGCCGGGCGCGCTGCGCCTCGCGTGCCGTGGCGGTCGCCTGAGTCGAAGCGCGCTCGGGCGTGCCGACGTGCGTCGGATCTTCGTCTTCTTCCTTGACGCCGCTCTGTGCCGCACTGCGCCGTCCGGCCGCGGGCGCCGCCAAGCGGGCGGGACTCACGACGTTGGTGTCGCCGCCGTCGTCGTAGGCGGGCGGGCGGTGCTGCGGATTGCTGTCCACCACCTGCGTCGCTTCTTCTTCGAATTCCTCGCGCAAGGGCTCCTGCCGCGGAGGTTCCGGCGCCGGCTCGGGGGGCGGCACGGGCCGCGAATAACCCATGCGTTTGAAAGCGGCGGCGATCTCTTCGACGTCCCAAGGGTTCGTCCAATCGGACATGCCGTCGCGCCAAACCAGGCTGTCGGCGCCGAGCTGACCTGCGCGGTGAAAGCGCACAATTTGCGCTACGTCCGCCTGCTCTTGCCGTCCGTCGGCGAAGAGCACCGTGAAGGGCGGCTCGGGCGCGGGGGACGGCGGTCGCTCCTCGGCGGGCGGCGGTGTGGGGGACGTGGGCGGGCTCGGTGCGATGCTCGTCGAGGCCGTCACCGTCGGCGGATTCGTATTCCCATCGACGATGAGGACGGTGCCGCAACGTTTGCACGTGATGCGAACGCGCTTACCAATGAGCTTGTCGTCGGCCACGCCATAGCGCGCGGAGCATGCGGTACAGGCGATATTCATGGGGGCCGAAGGCGCCAGAGCCTACCCCAGACGGCCAGGCCGCTGCTAGAGTGCCCCGTCGATGCCGCGCTCCCTCGCATGCCGATCGTGATCGCTTGCCCCGAGCTTCGCACGCGCAAAAGACCAAGCAATCGTGGAAAAAGAGCATAGAGAGGTGAGGGCGTCCGGCGCCGTCGGCGACTTCTTCCAGGCCCGGTATTTCACGGCGGACGCGCGCTGGCTCGGGATCTTCCGCCTTGGTTTCGGCTCGCTCCTCATCTGGGACGGCGGCCGAAGGTTCGAAGGCGCGCGCGAGTACTACTCGAACGACGGCTTTTTGCCGAACCATTTCTCGCTGTTTCGGCCGATGGGCGACGGCGTTTTCTCGTTTCTCCACGCCTTCTCCTCGGTTGCCGAGGTGCGCACGGTGATGGCGCTGATGCTCGCGGTGTTCGTGAGCTACACGCTCGGGTTTCGCACGCGGCTCATGCAGGTCCTCGCGTTCATTTCGATCACGAGCCTCGACGCGCGCGACCTCTTCGTCGAAAACGGCGGCGACGTGCTCGTGAACCTGATGGCCGGCATCACGATGTTCTTGCCTCTCGGCCGCCGCTTCAGCGTGGACGCCTTGCTCGCCTCGCTGCGCGCCACGAGCGAGAAGAGCCCCGCCGCGCTGAACGACCGCACGCGCCCCGCCCCTCCGGAGAACAACGTCGTCTCGCTGGTCGTGCTCGTGCTCTTTCTCCAGCTCGCCACGATTTACTTCTTCAATGCCGTGCACAAGGACGGCGTCGGCTGGAAGAACGGTTCGGCCATTTGGTGGTTTTTGCAGCAAAACCGCATCGTGACGCACCTCGGCGTCTTCTTGCGCGAGCACGTGCCGTACCCGGTCATCAGGAGCTTCTGTTACGGCGCTCTCAGCATCGAATTTTCGCTGCCCTGGATCCTGCTCTTTCCGTTTTTCCGCACCTGGGTGATCCGCCTCGCGTTCCTGCTCGGCGTCGGGCTTCACGGCGGTATCGCGCTCACGTCCCGCCTCGGGCCGTTCTCGTACGCGATGATGCTGTTTTACGTGATGTTGCTCGGCGCGGCCGACGCGGGACTCGCCGCACGCTGGTTCGGCCGCGCGGCGCGCAAGCGCACGGTGATCTTCGACGTCGATTGCGGCATCTGCCTGTTTCTGTGCCGGCTGCTCAAGCGTCTCGACCCGTGCGCGCGGCTCACCTTCGTCGGCAACGATCAGGCGGCGGAGTTCCCTCCGGGCGTCGATGCCGCCACCGCCGAGCGCACGGTCGTCGTGGTGGACGCCGCGGGCAAGGTTCACCTCGAGGAGCGCGCCGTGTTCGAGATCGCGCGGGCGCTGCCCTTCGGCGTGCTGTTCTTCTTTTGGCTGCGTATCCCGGGGCTCGAGCAACTCGGCCGGCTCGGGTATCGAACCGTCGCGCAGAACCGCGTGGCGATCTCGACGTTCTTCGGGCTCGGCGCGTGTGGTCTCGGCGCGCCCGCCGGCGGCGCCGTCGCCGAGACGCCGCCGGAACACGCCGGCACCTTCCGCGCGACGCGGAGCGGTGTCTTCACCTTGCTGCGCGAGTCGCTCATCGCGGTCATGGTCGTGATGCTGGTGATTCAGGCCGGCAACGACAATCAATTCGTCAATCGCCGCCTGCGCGTGCACCGGCCCGACTGGGTGGTGCGCTTCGTGAATACGTTCCGGCTGCTCGAAGGGTGGGGCATGTTCGCGCCGGAGCCGCCCTACGACGACGGTCACGTGGTCGTGGACGCGCGCACGAAGGACGGCCGCAAGCTCGACCCGTTCACGGGCAAGCTCCCCGACTTCGATCCGTATTCACGCACCGGCTGGGGACACGAGCAGTTCTGGTGCGATTACAACAACCGGATTCGCTTCGACTTCCACGTGCCGAATCGCCAGCACCTGCGTGAATACCTGCGTCATTGGCACGAGTACTACGGGCGCCCGCAAGACGAGCTCGTCGCCTTCGACGTCTGGTGGGTGAACGACAAGTCGCCCCCGCCGGGTCAAGAGCGCCCCGAGCCGCTCCCACCCCAGAAGCTCGTGAGTTACGGCTACATCTACGATTCGCTCGCGACGCCTTGGCTCAATCCGAAGCGCGGCGCCGGAACGGAGTCGCCATGACCGACTCCGTGCGTCCGAGCGAGCACGCCGAAGACGCGCCGCGCGAGCGCGACGCGGCGCGCGCCGAGGCGGAGGCGCCCGCGACGCCGCCCGAGCCGTCCGTGGACGAGGACGCGCCGGACTCCGCGCCGCCGTCGTCCGAGCGCGGCTCGAACTCGAGCTCGCGCCCGGGTCTCTGGGCGTTTTTGCGCGACACCTACGCGACGGCGGACCCGCGCTCGCTCGGTCTGTTCCGCATCGCGCTCGGCATCCTGCTCTTCGTGGACGTGGCTCGCCGCTGGCCGGACGTGGAGGCGCACTACGCCAACACCGGGTGGCTCACGAACCACTACATGCTCTTCCGCCCGATGAGCGACCACCTGTTCTCGATCTACCTCGCGTGCAGCACGCCCGGGGAGGTGAAGACGCTCATGGCGTTCCACCTGCTCGTGTGCTTCCTGCTCGCGATCGGGTGGCGCACGCGCATCATGCACGTGCTCGCGGCGCTCCTCCTCGTGAGCATCAACAGCCGCAACATCATGCTCGAGAACGGCGGCTGGGTGGTGCTCACGCTACTCACCGTCTGGTCGATGTTCTTGCCGCTCGGCCGCCGCTTCAGCGTCGACGCCGTGCGCGCTTCCTTGCGCGCGCGCCGCGAGACCGCGCCCGCCGCTTTGAACGACCGCGACGACCCGCCGCGCGACACGACCCCCGTCGTCTCGCTCGCCGTCGCGGCGCTGATCCTGCAGTGGATCATCATTTATTACTTCAACGTCGTTCACAAGACGGGGCGCGAGTGGCGTGACGGCACGGCCGTCTACTACTTCTTCCAGCAGGATCGCATGGTCACGCTCTTCGGCGCGTGGCTCCGCGATCGCCTGCCGGTCGTCGTCTTCAAGGTGATGACGTTCTCGGCGCTCGCGATGGAGTCGAGCATCGCGATTTTGCTCGCGTCGCCGTTCCGGACGCCGCTCTTTCGCATGGCGGCGTGGGCGCTCTGCTGCGCGCTCCACCTGTCGATCGATTCCGTGGTGCAGCTCGGTCCCTTCTCCTGGGCCATGGTCACGATGTTCTGGGTGCTCATCCCGACCGAGGCTTGGGATTGGCTCGGGCCGAAGGTCGCGGCCCGCTA
This sequence comes from Polyangiaceae bacterium, assembly GCA_035499895.1. Taxonomy (GTDB): domain Bacteria; phylum Myxococcota_A; class Polyangia; order Polyangiales; family Polyangiaceae; genus PMG-095. The sequence continues at coordinate 11,896 of DATJXW010000148.1, forward strand.
CCCGCGCCGTGAGCTCTGCTTCGAGGCGGAGAGCGGCTTCTGGGTCTCGTTCTGTCGCGTCGTGAAGCGCTTCGACGTGCTCGGTCACGTCGAGTTTCGTCCCGTCACTCCGATCGAGCCCCCGGACGAAGAGGACGAGGACGACGCGAAACCCTCGAGCGACGCCGAACCGCTCGGGGTCGCCGTCGCGCGCTCGCTCGTCGTCGTCGATCCCGCCAGCGGAAAGCGCTTTCACGGGATCAGCGCGCTCGTTCGCTTGGCCGACGCCATTCCGTTCGGTCGCTTGCTGGTGCTGCCGGCACGCTTGCCCGGGCTCGACATGGCGATCGAGCGGCGGCTCGAGCGCGCTTCGGCCGACAGCGCGGGCGCCGACGCCTACTTCGAAGTCGAGCGGCTCGCGGGACGCGCCGAAAGCCGGCCGCCCGAGCCGAGCGCCGCGCGGCTGTTCTGGCGCCGGGGCGTCGCCACGCTGCGCGAGCTCGCGGTGCTCACGGTGATGGTCGCGTGCGGCAGTCAGGTCTTGATCGAGAACCGCGCCATCCCGAAATGGCTCAAACCCGAGCACCGGCCGGAGTGGATGACGTCGATCGTCGTCTATCCGCGTCTCTTTCAAGGCTGGAGCATGTTCGCGCCGTCACCGCCGAGCGACGACGGCCGCGTCGTCGTGGACGGCGTCACGCGCGACGGCCGGCGCCTGGATCCCCTGACCGGCAAGGAACCGAGCTTCGAAGTTCAGCCGAAGGAAGGCTTTCGGATGAATCAGATTTGGGGCGACTTTCACCGTCGCATCGGCGAGCAGCGCTTCGAGG